>JBEBHW010000004.1:0-22486 GCA_040081145.1 Burkholderiaceae bacterium | reverse complement strand
CGGCAGACTTCTGCGGCGCGGTCGCGATCCGCCCAGACGAAGAAAGCCCGCCAAACCTTGCGGCGTGGCGGGCCTGGTGAAGACGCCCAACCGGAGTCGCGCGAGCGCCCGGCCGGTCTGAGGATGTCTTCGTCCCGCGCGGTGTCGATGCACCGCGATACTCCCCTGCGAAGGGGACCCTCAGCTTCGTTGTCGAGCTTCTGGCGCTGGCCATCCCTTCAACAACGGTTTCACTCTACTCCTTGGCCTGGCCCGCGGATTGACGCATCGCAAAGCACGCCGTTGACGCTCACGCGTGTCCCGCCATCGGTTGGCGAGTGGCAATATTTCTGCGCCCCGTGCGGCGCCGGCCGCTGTCCGGCGCGTCGGGTTCGGCGCCCGTCACGCGGACGCACCGCGAAAACGCTTTGAGCCTGTCGAAATCGAGGATCTCCACTTCGCGGATGTCGACACGCACACCCCCCCACTGCGCCAGCGCAGTGAAGGAGCGGCTCACGGTTTCGTGCGCCACGCCGAGTTGGCTGGCGAGATCGCGCCGCGTCATGCGCAGCACGAAGCGCCTGGGCGACCTGCCCAGCGCCTCCATCTGCCCGGCCAGGTGCACGAGGAAGCGCGCCAGCCTCACGTCGGCGGCAACCGCCGCCATCACATCGGCCAGTTCGCTGCGCCGTGCGAGTTGGCGGCTCGTCGCCAGATGCAGGGCGCGATCGAGCGCCGGCACGTCGTGGCACAGCTTGAACAGGTCCGCCACGCGCACGCTGTAGACCCACGCATCCTCCAACGCCTGCGCTGTCGAGGGGTGGCGCCCCGTGCACAGCGCGTCAAAGCCGAGCACGTCGCCCTGTTCGACGAATTCGACCACTTGCTGATAGCCGTCTTCCGCGGTCGTGAACAGCTTGAGCGAGCCCACGTGGACGAAGCCCACGCTTTCCGCGTTGCCGCCTTCGTGGAACAGGGTCGCGCCGGCGCACAGCTGGCGCACCGTCACGGGGTGCGCATCGGAGTGCGCGCTGATCGCGTCGTCCGCGCCGAGCAGGCGCAGCAGCGCCGACAAGTTGCTGTTCCCAGTCGCACGCCGGTGCCGCACGGGCAGCGCAAAGCCGCACGGGTGCCGCGTGGCGGTGGCAAGGGTTTGTCTCATGATGCTCCTCGCTTTGTGGTTGGTTCCGGGGCTCTGCCCGGTTTGCGGAGAATGAACTCGCAACCTGCGGCGCGCCATCGGTGCCGCGCTCTCCTTCGGCTCGGAATCTCGCGCGGTCAGCTCTCAGGGATGGAGAGGACCCGTCGGAATACTCCGAACGCCTCTTGAGCCGGATCAAACGTGGGATGGCGCGCCGCGCGCAGACGCGGTTGAATCGTCGTATCGTCGGGCGGTCGCGCAGGAACCCACCATGCCATGCAGCGTCGTCAAGGAACGGACCGCGTGAAATCCATGCCACCCACGGGCGCGTCAGGGCACCTGTTGGACGCGCGGCCCGATGGCTGCTTTGATACGCGCCACGAGCAAGGCGTGCGGCACGAACTGCGGGCAGCACAGCGCCGCTTTGAGCTTGTCTTCGAGATGGCGCCCGTCGCCTTCTGCATTCTGGACGGCGAGCGCGTCATCGCCACGAACCGCGCCTTCGAGACGCTGTTCGATCGGCCTGCGGGGTCATCTTCGCGTGAGACCTCGATCTATGCCCTGCTGGGGAGCGAAGCTCGGCCACAGCTCGAGCCACTTCTCGCGCAGGCTGCTGCGGAGTGCGCGGGCGACCCCATCGTCCATGAATGCGCCCTTACGCTCAGCGCCGGCCGGCGCGTGCTCGAGGTCGGCGTGGCCGCATTGCCCGACGCCGGCCGCTGTACGCTGCAGATGGTCGTGTCCGACGTCACCAAGCGAAATCTCGAGCGGGCGGAACTGGAGCACTCGCGCCACGAATTGCGGCAACTCTCGGCGAGCGTAGTGCGCGCGCGCGAGGGCGCGCGCCTGCACATTGCGCGCGAACTGCACGACGAACTGGGACAGCGCCTCTCTGCGCTCAAGCTCGACCTTGCCAGCCTCGAGCCGGCGGACGACGCTGGCGCGTTTGCCGAGCGCGTCGGCGCGATGCTCGGCATGCTCGACGAGACGATGACGGCGGTGCGCCGCATTGCCGCCGATCTGCGCCCCTTGATGCTTGACGACCTGGGCTTGAACGCCGCACTGGAATGGCTGGCGCGCGAATCGGCGCGCCGCATGGGCATTGAGGTGACGGTGCACCTGGGCCGGCAAGACCCGGCGCTCGACGACGACGCGACGATTGCCGCCTACCGGATCGTCCAGGAAGCATTGACGAATGCGGCGCGCCACGCCCGCGCAACCGACGTGCACATCGAGCTGCGCGAAGCGGCCGGCGAACTCTTGCTGACCGTGCAAGACAACGGCGTGGGTTTCGCTCCCGACGCGGCACGCAAGACCGGCTCGTTCGGTTTGCTCGGGATTCGCGAGCGTGCGCAACTGCTGGGCGGCAGTATGCACACCGAAAATCCGTTGGGCGGTGGGGCGCGCCTCACGGTGCGCTTGCCGTTGCGCGCCGATCGCGACCGCGCCGCCCCTCCGAACGAAACATCCCCATGACCGACTTGGCTCGCGGCCCGCTTTTGCTCCTGGTGGACGAACACACGGTGGTACGCGAAGGATTGCGGCGCGTCCTCGAAGCCTGCGGCGAAGGCTGGCAGGTGCTGGAGGCGGCATCGGGCTTCCAGGCCCTCGAACGCTTGCGCGAAATGGACGTGGCACTTGTCATCACCGACCTGTCGATGCCCGGCATGAACGGCCTGGAGCTGATCCGCCGCATCCGCAGCGAGTTCGCCAAGGTACCGATCCTCGTGCTCAGCATGCACGCCGAAGAACAGTATGCGCTGCGCGCCTTCAAGTCGGGAGCGAACGGCTACGTCACGAAAGACAGCGCGGCGGCCGAGCTCGTCGCCGCCGTGCGCAAGGTGATCGCGGGCGGCGCTTACGTGACCAGCAGCCTGGCCGAGCGCGTGATTCAGCAGCTCAGCGGCAGCGTCGAGGTGCCCGGGCATTCGCAGCTTTCCGACCGCGAACTCGACGTGCTGCGCCGCATCGTCGCGGGGCAACGCCTCACCGACATTGCCGAGGACTTGCACCTCTCCGTGAAGACGGTGAGCACGCACAAGACGCGCATCCAGGAAAAACTCCACCTGCCCAACCTGGCGGCCCTGGTGCGCTACGGGTTGGAAAACGAACTCCACAAGGACGGCCCCGCCTCCGGGCTCGGGCCGCTGTAGGGCGTTGTCGCGATACCGCTGAACAGATCCCGCTCGCAGCTTATCTGGATCTGCATGGCACCGCTGGTCATTCTGGCGGCGATTTTGGCGATCCAGGATGTGCGCCACGAGAACGCCGAACACGACCTCGAAGCGCAGGCAGAATCTGGAGGACCTCGGCCTCGTGCCGGCCCTTGCAGCGCGTGCGGGCACTCGAGGGCACCTTGAACATCCACACTCAATCCGGAAGCGGCACCCGGATTGAAGTGCTTGTCCCGCTGCCCGAGCGTGCCAGCGCCCATTGAAACCGTGCATCAGCGGTTCTTATGGTTCGCAAGATGCGTCTCGAACCAGGCGCAGGCCAAGTGCGCCATCGTGTCCTGCGCGCCCGGCTCTTTGAATCCGCGGCCCGCGCCCGGAACCAGTTCAAGGCGACGCGTGCAGCTCAACCGAGCCAGCAGCAGGCGGTTCAGCGCCGCAAGCTCAGGGTCACTGCCACCGACGACGAGCAGCGTCGCTGCCTGCACGAGCTGCAGCGCTTTGCTCGCCAGATCTGGTTTGCCGTCGCGCGCCACGACCGCGGCCACGCGTCCGGGCCGGCGTGCGGCGACGTGCAGTGCCGCAGCCGCCGCGGCACCCGTGGCCAGGATGCCCACGCGCAGCGCGGCCAAGGACGAGCGGGTCGCAACCCAATCGAGCATTTCGTCGATACGCGCCGCCGGGCCCACGGCGGGCCGGATGCTGCCGTGCGCCGACGCTGGCGTGTCCAAGGCATCGGAGCGAAGCGTCGCGAGGCGCCGCCCTTGCAAGACCGCCGCGAGCTGCTTCTCGCGCGGCACGACGCGGCGCGGCGCGCGGGCGTCGACGATCAACACCAGCGCCAACGCCTGCTCGGGCAGGACCAACTCACCACTTCGCCCCGCGCGCTGCACTGTCAGCGAATCGCTTTGCACCACACTGATTTGCCCCCATTCACACCGCGCCGTCCCCCGCAGCGTCAAGAGCGGTCGCCAGACGCCCGCCGATTGCCTGCCCGAAAGTATGTTCCTCGCGCCGAGTTGCCCCGAGTCGCATGCCGGCTTGACCAGTTCGTATCCTTATCCTAACGGTGCGGACGCCAGTTGCGGAAGCTCAACATTGGCGCGAAATTTCGCCTCACACTTGGCTGCGTCTCGCGAACTGAAATCCGGAGGTCGTCAGGCCCTTCCCGCTGTCTGGGTATCGCGCATCGCACCGCTTGAGGTTCGCGGTATAAACGGCGCTGGAACCCCACCAGTGCAGCACATCGCCATCCTCGACGACGAAGTCGACATCACCCAGTTGCTCGCGACCTACCTTGGAAGCAACGGTTTTCGCGTGACGCAGCGCCACACCGGCCCGGCGCTGATGGAATTGATGGCCGAGGATGTGCCCGACATGGTCTTGCTCGACCTGGGCCTGCCCGGCGAAGACGGTTTTGCGATCGCGCGGCGCTTGCGCGAACACTGGAACTGCGGCCTGGTGATCGTCACCGGCCGCGGCGACGCGGTGGACCGAATCGTCGGGCTGGAAATCGGCGCCGACGACTACGTCACCAAGCCCTTCGATTTGCGCGAGCTGCTGGCGCGCATCAAGGCGGTGCTGCGGCGCAGTCACGGCGAGGCGCTGGCGCCGGCGCCGGCGCCGGCGCCCGCGGCCGCAGCGCACGCCGAGACGGCGCCGCGGCCCCATCCGGCGCCAGCCCGGCAAAGCGCCTCACCAGGCGCGGCGAACGCCAACGGTGAGCGTTTCCGCTTCTCAGGTTGGTTGCTCGACCGGCGCGCGCGGCGCCTGGTGAGCCCCGAAGGCGCCGACGTGATGCTGACCAGCGGCGAATTCGACTTGCTCAGCGTGTTCGTGCAGCACCCCGGGCGCGTGCTGTCGCGCGACTTCCTGCTCGAGAGCACGCGCGGCCGCGAGGCGACGCCGTTTGACCGTACGGTGGACGTGCAGATCGGCCGCCTGCGCAAGAAGCTCGAGAGCGACCCGCAGGATCCCAAGCTCCTGAAGTCGGTGCGCAGCGTGGGTTACGTGCTCGTGCCGCCCGTGCAAGGCGAGTGAGTTCTCAGCCACGCCGGAGCGCTGCGCAATGACACCCACGCCGCCCCCGCTCGACGCGTCGGTGTATCGCCACCTCTTCGACGCCTACCCGGACGCCGTGCTCCTGGTCAACGCCACCGGCGGCATCGCCCTGGCCAACGCCGCTGCGGCGCAACTGCTCGGCTACAGCGTCGCGGCGTTGGCGGGGATGAACGTCGACGCCCTCGTGCCGAACAACGTCGCGTTGCGCCACCACGGCCTGCGCCAGGGTTATGCGCAAGCGCCACACGCGCGCCCGATGGGAACCGACGTCGACCTCACCGCGCGCCGCGCCGACGGCAGCGAAGTGATGGTCGAAATCAGCCTGAGCCCGCTCCAAAGCGGCAGCGAACAATTCGTCGTCACCGCGCTGCGTGGCATCGGCGCCTACCCTCGCGTGCAGCGGGCGATGCAGCGCGCACGCTACAACGACCACATGTCGCAGGCGGCTCGCGCCGCGGTCGACCTGCGCGACCCGCAATTGCTGATCGCGCGCGTTGCCGTGCTCGCCGCGCAAGCGCTCGACGTCGAAACCGTGACGCTGTGGCGGCTCGAGCCGAACCGCCTCGAATTCCGCATCGCGAGCAGCTTCGGCACCGACCCCGAGGCCGTCGCCGGGAAACGTGCGCCCATGCCGAACCGCCCCGACACGCTGCTCGGCTTCGTAGCTGGACAGGGCGCGCCGCTGGTGGTTTCGAATTTCGCCCGTGAAAACCGCTTCAACGTCGCCCCGGTACTGCGCCACGGTGCGCTGCAGTGCGCGCTGGCGGTGCCGATGTTCGACGCGGGTCGCGTCTTCGGCGTGCTCGTCGCCGCGTCGACGCGGCCCGGGCGCTTCGGCGAAGACGAGAAGAATTTCGTCGAGTCGCTCGCGAATCTGGTCGTCACATCGCTGCAACGCGCCCAGACCGAAGCCCAGCTGGCCCATGCGCAGCGCCTCGAGGCCGTGGGGCAGCTCACCGGCGGAATTGCCCACGATTTCAACAATCTGCTGACGATCATGCAGGGCAACTTGCAGATGCTCGCCGACCATGCCGACGTCGCCGGCAATGCGCTGCTCAGCCAGATGGTCAGCAGCGCAGCGCGCGCCGGCCAGCGCGGCGCCGACTTGACGAGCAAGCTGCTCGCGTTTTCGAGGCGTCAGGCGTTGGCTGCGGCGCCGGTGGATGTGGGCGCGCTGCTGGGTGCGCTGGCCGACATGCTGCGGCGCACCTTGGGCGAGGTCATTCAGGTGGTCGTGCAAGTTCATCCAGCGTGCCCGCCCTGTCTCGTCGACCCCGGGCAACTCGAATCGGCGCTGCTCAATATCGCGATCAACTCGCGCGACGCGATGCCCGGCGGCGGAACCCTGACCTTCAGCTGCGCCCCGTTGTCGCACCTGCCGCCCGAGATGCACGTGGCGTCGGGGGTCGCCGACGGCCTGGCAATCACGATCGTGGACACCGGCGAAGGCATGAGCCCGGAGGTCCTCGATCGCGCCGTCGAGCCGTTCTTCACGACCAAGGAAGCCGGTAAGGGCACGGGCCTGGGCTTGAGCACGGTGTACGGTTTCGTCAAGCAGTCGGGCGGGCAATTGCAGATCCACAGCAAACCCGGCCAGGGCACGAGTGTCGTGCTTTATCTGCCCGCGCTGCGGGCGCGACACGCGGCGCCCCAACCTGCCGCCCTCGCGTCGCCGGCGCCGGGCCCTGAACTCCAAGGGGTGCGCATCCTGATCGTCGAAGACGACGCCGACGTGCGCGGCGTCGCCGTGGGCTTTTGCACGGCCTTGGGCGCGAGCGTGCACGCCTGCGCCGATGCTGCACAGGCGTTGACCGAGTTGCAGCGCGACGCCGGGTTCGACCTGCTGTTCAGCGACATCACGCTGGGCGCCGGATTGAACGGCATCGAACTCGCCGCCGCCGCGCGTGCGATGCTGCCGGGCCTGGGGATTTTGCTGACCTCAGGGTATTCGGAATACCTCGCCGATGCCGACGCGGACAAACCCCAACCCTGGCCCGTGCTGCACAAGCCGTACGCGCGCGAGGCACTGGGCGCCGCGCTGCGCCGGGCGCTGGGTCAGACGGCACAGCGCCCGCTGAGGGGGGCGCCGGCTACTGAAGCAGCGGCGGGTGGCTCGGTGCGAGGCTTTCCTGGATGAACTCGGCGAGCGCTTCGACACTGGGGATACCGATGTCGCGCCGGCCCTTTTCGTTGAACAAAATCACTCCGGCGCGCGCCATGCGGCACAGCGCCCGGCTCACAGTTTCGAGCGTCATGCCCAGCGTATTGCCGATTTCGGCGCGTGTCATGCGCAGCGTGATCTGGTCCGTGCGCAGGCCGCGCTCGCGCAGCGACTCGGCCCAGTTCTTCAGGAAATCAGCGACGCGTGCGTCCGCCGGCAGCGTGCCCAGCGCGAGCAGCGAGTCGCGGTCGCGCACGATCTGCCCGCTCATCGCCACGTGCATCACCGCCATCAGCGCCGGCACGGTGGCGCAGGTGCGCAGCAGCGTGTCGTAGCGGAAGGTCCAGATCTCGCCCGTGTCCATGGCGATCGCGTCGCAGCCGTAGCGGCCCGTGGCGATGCCGTCAAAGCCCAGCCAGTCGCCCTTGAAGTGCAAGCCCACGACCTGCTCGCGGCCGTCGGCCGAGAAGTTGACGCTGCGCACCATGCCCGAGTTGACGATGTGCAGCGCCGTGCACGGCTCGCCGCCGCCGTGAATCAGGTCGCCGGCGTGCACCATGCGCCGCGTGAACGGCACGTGCTGCTCCAGGAGCTCCAGCGCTTCGCGCCAGGGCTGGCCCACGCGCACTGCGGGGCCGGGCGCGAGGCGGGGTCGGGGCTGGAACGCCGCCTCCCTGACTTGCACCTGGGCCGGAACCAAGGCGGCGCGCAGGGCCTGGGACTCGGAGTAGGTGGTCGGGGCGTTCATCGCGTTCTCCAGAAGTTGTTGTTGATGCAGGTCAGCGTAGTGGCCGCGTGCAAATGCTTGATCAACGACAAGCGGCGCTTCGGTAACAGTGCGTGAACGCTTCGTAAACGATCGGTCTCCAGCGGTGGATTCCCAGCCGATGCACGATTCTTGTGCTGGCGCAATGTCGGCGCGCGCCGCCAAGAGCAGGATCGCGCTGAACTGGGCCTGAGTTGCGGACGCGGATCCGCGGTGGCCCAGGGCAGGAGCGGCGGGCGCATGAAAGACAACGTGGCAGGGTTGGAACTGAGGCGCAGCGAAGCGCCGCGTTCGCTAGGCCACGGCGTTTACTCCGAAGTGGGCAAACTGCGCAGCGTGCTCGTCTGTCGGCCCGGGTTGGCGCACGAACGCCTCAGCCCGCGCATTTGCCGCGAGTTGAAGTTCGCCGCACCGCTGTGGGTGCAACGCGCCCAGCGCGAATTCTCCGAGTTCGTCGACGCGCTGAGACAGCGTGGTGTCGAAGTGCTGGAGCTGCACGCCCTGCTCGCGCAGACACTCGCGCAGCCCGGCGCCTCGAATTGGCTGCTGGAGCGGCTGCTGGACCCACTGAGCGTCCCCGACGTGCTGGGCGTGGAGCTGCGCGCCGCTTGCGCGAGCCTCGAAGCGAAGCAGCTCGCCGAGTTCATGATCGGCGGCGCCACGCTGGCGGATCTGGGATTGCCGACAACCGGCGTGATGGGGCTGGGCCTGGCGCTGCATCCGTTCGTGCTGCCGCCGCTGCCGCACGCGCTCTTCATGCGCGACAGTCACAACTGGGTCCAGTCCGGCGTCAGCCTGAACCAGGTCGGCAGGCACGGCCCGCGCATCGAGGCGTCGCTGGTGGGTGCGATCTACCGGTTCCACCCGCGTTTCGAGCCGGCGCGGCCACACACCTGGTGGGGCGAAGCCGGCGTGGCGGCGCCACGTGCCTGCGCTGCAGGCGGCGACATCATGGCCCTGGGCAAGAGCGTCGTGCTGATCGGCGTGGGAGCGGGCACGCAAGCGCGGGCGGCGGTGGAGATCGCACGCGGTTTGTTCGAAGGGGGCGCGGCACACACGGTGATCGCCGCGCAAATGCCGCAACCGGCCGGCGAGTCGCTGGGGTGCGTGTTCACTTACTGCGCGCCCGACGTCGTGACCTACCGGCCCGACGTGGTGGACCGCATCACCTGCCAGGAGTGGCGCCCCGCCGCGCAGTCCGGCGGGATCGCCGTGAACCCGCGCGCGGGAATGCATTTGCTCGACGTACTCAGCGAGGCGCTGCACATCCCGACCCTCAACGCGATTGCGACCGGGACCGATTCGCACGAAGACACGACCCAGCCGTGGGACGACGGCAACGGCGCGCTCGCGCTGGCCCCCGGCGTGGCGATTGCGTTCGAGCGCAACGTGCAGTCGAACCAGCGCTTGCGTCAGGCCGGCATCGAGGTGATCGAAGTGCCGGGCACGGAACTCAGCCGGGTCGGCGCGAGGGCGCACGGCCTCGTCTGCCCGCTCGTGCGCGACGCGGTGGCGTAGGCCGGTCGCCGCCCCCGTCGCCCGCTGGCGACTGCTCGCGTCTGCCAGCCCAGCGGCCCAGCCCGGCCCTAGCCCAGGCCGATCGGCGCCGGCGCCAGGCACACGATGCGGCTGAACAGCGCGCTGTATTCCGGCGTCGGTGAATAGCCGGTGAGCGGGTCGCGGTTCAGCAGAAACTCGGCGTCGAGTTCAATCCAGTCGGCTGGCGTCAGCAGCTTTTCGGCGAGCGGAAGCACTTCGACTTCCTCGGTGCGCATGTGGCTCAGGTAGAAGTCGACGTAGCGCTGAAACACGTCTTCGAAGGTGGCGCGCCGCGACTCGCCGACGATCTCGAAGGCGAGCAAGGCGCGCTCCACGTAGCGAATCTGCCATTCGCCTTGTTCGTGCTCGCTGTCGAGCCTGTCGAGCACTGCGAGCGGCTCCTCGCTGCGCAGGCGCATCTTCGGGAACAGCAGCGTCGACTCCTTCGGGTGATGCTGGCGCTCCGGAAATTCGTCGATGTAGAACAGCATGGCACGCAGCAGCGCGAAGTCGGGGGTTTCGCCGCGGCGCCGATACTGCGCCAGCAGCAGCAGCACCGAGCGCAACATCGCGGCGAGCGCCGAATGCTCGTCGCGGATGATCTTGACCGTCGCGTGATTCATGGCGAACTCCTGTGCGCTTGATCCACGTCATCGGCCTGCGCGCGCGCCTGCAGGCCGGCCAGATCGAGCACGGCGATGGCGTAGCCGTGGACCCGCAGCAAGCCTTCGTCGCTGAACTGCTTCAGCAGGCGCGACAGGGTTTCCGGGGTGACCGCGAGCTGCGACGCAATGTCGCGCTTGCGTTCGTGCAGCGTGATCTGCGGCGTGGCGGCGCCCGCGTCGCAGCGCTGCACGAGCCACGACGCCAGGCGCGCCTGGGCGTCCTTGTGCATCAGGTCATGCGTCATGCCGGTGGCGGCGCGCGCCTGCGCGGCCAGGCTGACGATCGTGCGACGCGCAAGTTCGGGGTGGCGCTCCATGAGCGTCTGGTAGGCGCTGCGCGAGACGTTCACCAGGGTCGCCGCGTCGAGTGCGACGCCGTCCAGCGCGGGGCTGCGGTCCAGCCAGGCGCTCGTCAGGTCGAGCCAGGCGGGGCCATGCAGGCTGTGCTCGATGTGCAACGGCGCCGGCGGTACCGACAGGCCCAAACCGACATCGCCCTGCACCAGCAGGACCAGCCCATTGGCCGCGTCGTGTCGCGACAGGACTTGCTGCCCGGCACTCGCCATGCGCATGTTGGACAGCAGCAGCAACTGCTCGATCAGCGGCGCGGGCAGGGGCGCCGGGCCGAGCAGCGCCTGCCATGCCGCACGCACCGGCGCCATCGCGGCGTCTTGCGACTGCAGGCGCGCCAATCCGCCACGCCGCGCCGCTGAGGCCTTGCGTGCCAAAGCCGCAGCGCTGTCGTCCATCACGATGTGCATGTGCGAACCCTGCTTCCGATCGAAGCCATCATGGTCGGATTCCTTCCCCCTCCAGATCCCGTTCTTCGCGATCGCCCGTACCGATCTGCGCGGCAGGCTGGGTCGCATGACTCTTGACCTGTCCGCGGCGGCGCCGCGCGTAGTCCTGGAGACGCCGCGTCATCGCGTCGAACGCCCCCTGCACGGCCACGGCGATCTCCTCATCGGCCTGATGCTCGCCGGTGAAAACTTCATCGTCGGGAACCCGCACGTCAATCTTGACCGCGTAGACCTGACCTTGCCGGTGCCGGTTTGCACTCGCCTGGACGACCACATGGCAACTGATCAATTCCGGAACGAAGCGCTCCAGCTTGGCCACACGGCGGCGAATTTCACCGTCCAGCGACGGCAAAGGAACCATGTCGCGGAACGACACTTGCAACGGCAGTTTCACGGCGACTCGACTCCCTGGTCTGCGACTGCGGCCGCCGCACTGCACGGCCGACGCGGGCAACGGCTGTTGGCCCTGCACCATGATCGGCGTTATGCGGGTGGGCACCTTGATTTGACGCAAATCGAGCGATGCGCGCGACGGGCCAGCTTGACGAAGATCGACTGCACGGCACCTGCGCTGGCCAGCCCGCGTATCCGGACATGAGCAAGGTACCCGCCACGCTGATCCCGAACCCGGACCTGCTGTTGCTGCCGATCGCGCGCACCCGCGTCATCGAATTCGGCAAGAGCGCGAAGAGTCCGACGAACGATCCGCTCACGGCGTTCAGCAGGCGGCGGTGGGACAGGGTTGCTCCGCGTCGAATGGCCCCAGGGCCACCTCGCGAGACGAGCTACTTCGTGCCCTTGGCAGCTTCGGACTGGCGCTTGTATTCGTCGTACGAGGTGCTGGCGCTGGCCATGCATCGACCGCGCTCCTGCGAATCGACGATCTTGTTGCACTCTTGTCGCTGCCACGCCTGGCCCGTGCCGTACAGCGCTTGCGATGAGCACGCCGGAAGACCGGCGCCGACCAGCCAAACCAGGCCAAGCGAGACGGCGCGGCGCAACCCGGATGCAGCCTTTCGAAGACCCAACATCCGCGCCTCAACGCACCACGTAACCGCGCCCTTCCATGCACGCCAGGGTCGCGCGTTGGAACACGCTGGCGTCACGCATGGCGCTGGGTTGCGTGGTCGCCCAGCGGTTGCACTCGACGCGATCCGCCTCGGTCTGCGCTTCGCTCTGCCCGGTGCGCGGGTAGAAAATCGGGTCAGCGCTTGGTTTTGCGGCCGGCTCGGGCGCCGCGGGCACGGGTTGCGGCTCGCTGCGGTAGTAGACCGGCGGGGCCTCGACCACAACGTAACCCGGGTACCAGGGCCGATACGCGTAGGCGCTGCCCACGCCGATTCCCACGCCGATGCCCACACCGCCCCAGAACGGGCCGGGGCCCCAATGGCCACCGCCGCGGCGGCCATGCGCCTGCACAGATGTCGCGGCGAGGGTCATGACGAGGACGGCGCAAGCAGCGCCGAGGGTGCGAAGTGCGAGTTTCATGATTCAACTCCTTGCCAAAGCCTGAGGCAGCGTCGCCGCATACTTGTGCCGCAGCGCTGCGCCACCCATTATGGGACGCTCGGTGGCGTTTGGGCCAGGGCCCAGCGCCGAAAATAAATTCTCGCTTCGATGTCGAAATCCGTCACGCCCCACGTCATTGCAGCAACCCCGCTCCGGGGCCAACCCCAAACAAGGAAGAGCCATGCAATACATGATCCTGATCTACGGCGACGAAAAGAACTTCGCCATGATGGCGAACAACCCGCAAGCGCAAGCGCAGATGTACGCCGCGTTCACACGCTACGGCGCCGACATGCGCGAAGCCGGCGTGCTGCGCGGCGGCGCGGAGTTGAAGGCGACCGCGACGGCGACGACGGTGCGCGTGCGCGGCGGCAAGACGCTCACGACCGACGGCCCGTTCGCCGAAACCAAGGAGCAACTCGGCGGCTACTACCTGATCGAAGTGCCCGACCTTGACCAGGCGGTGCACTGGGCGGCGCGCTGCCCCGCCGCGGCGGGCGGCTCGATCGAAGTGCGCCCGCTCGGCGTGACCGCTGCGGTGAAGTGAGCCCGCCATGGCACCGGTGTTTCCCGTTGTCACTGCCGGAGTCGCTGCCGGCCTGGGCCTGCTCGCGGCGCTGCTCACGGTGCAGGTGATTCGCAACCGCGTGCGCTTTCGCGTCGACGTGAGCGACGGCGGCAATGCGCCACTCGCGCAGGCGATCCGCGCCCACGCGAACCTGGCCGAACACGCGCCGATCGCACTGCTCCTGCTCGCCCTGGCCGAGGCCGGCGGCGCGCAGCGCTTGCTGATCGTGGGCCTGGGCGGCGGTTTCGTCATCGCGCGCTTGGCGAGCGCGTGGGCCTTGAGCCGGTCGCTCGCGCAAAGCCCGCCGCGCCAGGCTGGCGCCGGGCTCACCGTGCTCGTCACCGTGCTCGCGGCGCTGCTGATTCTGTACCGGCTCGCCGTGCCGGCCTGAGCGAAGCGCGCGGAATCGGCCCTGCTGCACATGCTCACCCTCGTCATCGAAAGCATCTGCCGCGCCGAGGGTGCGCGTGTGCTCGCCGGGCTGATCCGGCGCTTCGGCGACTTCGACCTCGCCGAAGACGCGATGCAAGACGCGTTCACGAAGGCGATCGAAGTCTGGCCGGCGCAAGGCCTGCCCGAGGTTCCCGCGGCGTGGCTGACGACGGTGGCACGGCGCCGCGCGCTGGACCTGTTGCGGCGCCGGCGCAGCGGCCCCATGTACACCGATGAACCTCCCGACATCGCTGCGCCCGCAGGCGATGACCTGGACGACGCGGATGCGCTCGACCCGGCAGACCACTCGGGTGTCGCCGATCACCGCCTGCGCCTGCTCTTCACGTGTTGCCACCCGGCGATCGCGCAAGGCGCGCAAATGGCGCTCGCATTGCGCACGCTGTGCGGCCTGTCGACGCGCGAAATCGCGCGCGCTTTCCTCGAGCCCGAAGCGACGACCGCGCAGCGTCTGGTGCGCGTGAAGAAAAAAATCCTCGAGGCGCGAATCCCCTACGAAGTACCGGCGCAAGACGCATTGCCGCAGCGCCTGGCGACCGTGCTCGGCGTAATCTACCTCGTCTTCAACGAGGGCTATTCGACGACCGAGCACGACGCCCTGGTGCGCCCCGACCTGTGCGCAGAAGCCATCCGCCTGGCGCGCCTCGTCGTCGAGCTCATGCCGGATGAGCCCGAAGCCGGCGGCCTGCTCGCGCTGCTGTTGCTGAGCGACGCGCGGCGCCCGGCGCGCGTGGCGGCCGACGGTGCGCTGATTCCCCTCGAAGAACAGGACCGCAGCCGCTGGCACGCCGAGTCGATCGCGCAGGGCCTGGCGGCGCTTGACGCCGCACTCGCGCAGCGGCGCCGCGGCGCGTACCAGCTGCAAGCCGCCATCGCCGCGCTGCACGCGCGCGCGGCGCGGGCGCAAGACACGGACTGGAAGCAGATCGCCGCGCTCTACGGCGGTCTGCTGCAAGAGCAACCCGGCGCGGTGATCGAACTCAACGCCGCGGTCGCGCTCGCGATGGCGCAGGGCGCAGAACGCGGCTTGGCGTGGATCGAGCGCCTGCGCGAGTCCGATGCACTGAAGGGTTATCACCTGCTGCCCGCGGCCCGCGCCGACCTGCTGCGCCGCCTCGGCCGCGACGCCGAAGCCGCGCCGGCCTACGCCGAGGCGCTGGCGCTGGTGCGCAACCCGGCGGAACGCCTGTACCTCGAGCGCCGCCTCGCGCAGTGCAAGCACGCCTGAATTCGAGCCGGCCTCTGCCCGCACTCAAGCCGCGGCGATGAACCGCACGACATTGCTCGCGCGGAACTCCTGCCCGAGCGCGGCAGCGCCGAGTTGCTGCTGAAGGCCGACCACGCCACCAATGACAATCAATGCGGGCGACTTGACGCTGTGCACCGAGGCCAACGTCGCCAAGGTCTGCACGCTGCCCGCGAGCGTGCGTTGTGTGGGCAAGGTCGCGTGCTCGATCAACGCCGCCGGCGTATCGCGCTGCAGACCATGGCGCATGAGTTCTGCGCAAATTGTCGGCAGCGCGCTCAGGCCCATGTAGATCACCACGGTCTGGTGGGGCCTGGCGAGCATCGCCCAGTCGAGGTTGAGGTTGCCTTGTGCGCCGTCGCAGCGCCGGTGCCCGGTCACGAAGATCAGCGTATCAGCGTGGTCGCGGTGCGTCAGCGGTATGCCCGCGCACGCCGCCGCACCCTGTGCCGCGCTGATTCCGGGAATCACTTCGAACGGGATGCCGTGTGCCGCCAGCGCCTGCGCCTCTTCGCCGCCGCGGCCGAAGATGAACGGGTCGCCCCCCTTGAGGCGCAACACCGGCGTGCCGGCGCGCGCCAGGCTCACCATCAATTCGATGATGGCCTCTTGCGTGAGCGCGTGCCGGCCGGCCTGCTTGCCGACGTAGATGCGCGCGGCGCGGCGCGGCACGAGTTCGAGCACCTCCTTGCCGACGAGGTGGTCGTACAACACGAGGCGCGCCGCGCGCAAAGCCTTGGCCGCCTTGAGCGTCAGCAATTCAGGGTCGCCAGGCCCGGCACCAACGAGCGTGACGCGTGCGGCGACCTCGCCGGGGGCGAACTCGAGCGGTTCATTGAGCAGGCTCATGCCTTGTCTCCTTCGTCATCAGCCATGTTCGTATTGTCAAAACGTTGCATCGCGCACGGCCTTGATCCAGTTCAAGGCCGGCGCGTGCGAGCCAATCGACGATTGCGCAGTTCGCACTCAAGCCCCGCTGCAGACCTGCGGGCCTGCCGGCCCGGATCGACATCAACCACGTCTCATGAACGACGGAGAACGACCCATGATCACACTGCTCTGGACCCGCCTGGCCGCGCTGGCCTTTGCCGCCCTGGCCATCAGCGTCAACGCGCAAACCGCAAGCGCGCCGACGATGAGCGCCGAAGAACTGGCCATCGGGAAGAAGATCTACTTCGAGCGCTGCGCCGGTTGCCATGGCGTGCTGCGCAAGGGTGCGACGGGCAAGAACCTCGAGCCGCACTGGGAGAAGAAGGCCGCCGACGGCACCGCGCAGGAGGGCGGCACGCTCAAGCTCGGCACGAACCGGTTGGAGAAGATCATCGGCATCGGCACCGAAGGCGGGATGGTGAACTACGACGACATCCTGAGCAAGGATGAAATCAACATCATGGCGCGCTACATCCAGCAGCTGCCCGATGTGCCGCCCGAGTTCAGCCTGAAAGACATGCAGGCGAGCTGGAAATTGATCGTGCCGGTGGACCAGCGACCGAAGAAGCAGCAAAGCAAGGTCAACTTGAAGAACGTGTTTGCTGTCACCTTGCGCGACACGGGCGAGCTGGCGCTGATCGACGGCGACACCAAGCAAATCTGGGAAATTCTCAAGACCGGCTACGCGGTGCACATCTCGCGAATCTCGCTTTCGGGCCGCTATGTGTACACGGTGGGCCGAGACGGCCTGGTCACGCTGATCGACATGTGGTTTGACAAGCCCACCACCGTGGCGACGATCCGCATGGGCTCGGACGCACGCTCGGTGGAGACGTCGAAATTCAAGGGCTTCGAAGACAAGTACCTGATCGGCGGCAGCTACTGGCCGCCGCAGTACTCGATCATGGAAGGCGACACGCTGAAGCCGTTGAAAGTGGTCTCGACACGCGGCATGACGGTCGACGGCGAATACCACCCCGAGCCGCGCGTCGCCTCGATCGTTGCCTCGCACATCAAGCCCGAATGGGTCGTGAACGTCAAGGAGACCGGGCAGATTCTGCTCGTGGACTACAGCGACATCAAGAACCTGAAGACGACGACGATCGAATCCGCCAAGTTCCTGCACGACGGCGGCTGGGACGCGAGCAAGCGCTACTTCATGGTCGCGGCGAACGCGTCGCACAAGGTCGCCGCGGTGGACACCAAGACCGGCAAGCTCGCCGCGCTCATCGACACGGCGAAGATCCCGCACCCCGGGCGCGGCGCGAACTTCAACCACCCGAAGTACGGCCCGGTGTGGGCCACCGGGCACCTGGGCGGCGCAGCGGTGTCGTTGATCTCGACGGCGTCGGACAGGAAGGAACACGCCCAATACAAACAGCACAACTGGAAAGTGGTCGAAGAACTGAAGATGCCCGGCGCAGGCAACCTGTTCGTGAAGACGCATCCGAAGTCGAAGAACCTGTGGGCCGACATGCCGATGAACCCGGAACGCGAGAACGCGGAATCGGTGCACGTCTATGCGCTGGGCGATTTGAGCAAACCGCCGCTGAAGATCGACGTCGCCAAGGACTCGGGCCTGCCCGTGACGAAGGCGCTGCGCCGCGCCGTGCACCCGGAGTACAGCCAGGACGGCAGCGAGGTCTGGATTTCGCTGTGGGGCGGCAAGACGGATCAGTCGGCGATCGTCATCTATGACGACAAGACCTTGAAGCTGAAGAAGGTGATCACCGATCCGAAGATGATCACGCCGACGGGCAAATTCAACGTCTGGAACACCCAACAGGACATCTACTGACCCGTTCGGGTGCGCCATGAACAACAAGAAACCAAACGGCGCCGGCAGCCTGTGGCAACGCCTGCGCCGCCCCTCGACCCGCTATGGCGCGCTGACGTTGCTCATGCTCGGCGCGATCGCCGGCGTGTTGTTCTGGGGCGGCTTTCACACCGTCGTCGAGGCGACGAACACCGAGACCTTCTGCATCGGCTGCCACGAGATGCGCCTGAACGTCTACGCCGAATACCAGAAGACGGTCCACTACAACAACCGCACAGGCGTGCGCGCCACCTGCCCCGACTGCCATGTCCCACGCGAATGGGGACCCAAGATGCTGCGCAAGATCCAGGCGACACGCGAGCTCTATGGCAAGGTGGTGGGCACGATCGACACGCGCGAGAAGTTCGAGGCCAAACGCTTGCAATTGGCCGAGCGCGAATGGGCACGCATGAAGGGCAACGACTCGCTCGAATGCCGCAACTGCCATTCGCTGGTCAGCATGGACACCGAGAAGCAAAAACCCCGCGCCAAGAAGTCGCACGAACTCGCAGTCAAGAACAACGACACCTGCATCGTTTGCCACAAGGGCATTGCCCACCAGAAACCCAAGGGAATGAAGGAAGAAGAGGACTGAACATCATGACATTCAAACCCACGCACCTCCTCACCGCGGCGATGACCCTGGCGGTGTTCGCGGCGAACGCAGCGCCTGCGGATTGGGGCAAGGTGCCGGCCAAGACGATCACGCTGTTCTACCCCGGCGTCTCGCCGCTGGAGTGGGTCACCAAGGGCGCGGAACACGGCGGCGCACGCGCCCTGCGCAAGGGCGAGAGCTGTGCGAGCTGCCACCACGACGAAGCCGCCGACATGGGCAAGAAGATGGCGACCGGCCAGAAGATCGAGCCCAAGCCGATCAAGGGCAAGGCCGGCTCGATCCCCGTGAACGTGCAGGCCGCGCACGACGGCGCGAACCTGTACTTGCGCTTCAGCTGGAAGCAGCCGCCAGGGGGCGGGGAGAAGATGGACAAGGACAACGCCGTCAAGCTCGCCTTCATGCTGGAGGACAACAAGATCCCCGGCGCCAATCTGTCGGGCTGCTGGGAAGCGTGCCACAACGATGCGCGCACCATGCCCGACGCGAAAGACGACAAGAAGACCAAGTACGTCAAGGACGGAAACCTCGGCAGCGGCATTTTTTACGACCTGGTGCAGTGGACAAGCAAGGGCGCAAAGTTCGACGGCCATGTCGCCGACAAGCGCGTCATGGAAGGCGGCAAGGCGCTGCTCGAAGCCAAAGGCGAGAAGAAGGGCGACGAGTGGGTTGTCGTCTTCACGCGCAAGCTCGCCGGCGGCGGCGAGGGCGACGTGGCCCTTGCCTCGGGCAAGACCTACAACTTCGGTTTTGCGATCCACGACGACCACACGCTGGGGCGCTTTCACCATGTCTCGCTCGGCTACACACTGGGCGTCGATGCGAAGGCCGATGTCAGCGCGGCCAAGCAGTGAGTGCCGGGGCAGCAGCCTTGCAGTCGAACCGGGAGCAGCGCATGCAAGATCGCGGCCCGTGGCGCGGGCTGGCGAGCCTGCTGTCTTGCGGCGCGCTTGCTTGGTCATTCGGCGCCGAGGCGCAGACGGTCGAGGTCGCGATCCAGGACTACAAATACGCTCCCGCTGCGTTGACGATCAAGGTGGGCACGACGGTGAAGTGGCGCAACAACGAGAAGCGCACCACGCACTCGATCCTGTTCACCGGGCCGGGCGGTTTCGAGAGCGAGCGCTTCTTTCCCGGCGAGTCCTGGCAACGTTCGTTTGACCGCCCCGGCACCTACCTGTACAGCTGCGGCCCGCATCCCGAGATGAAGGGGCGGATTGACGTGACCGAGTGAGGAGAACGAGTTGTCAGCGATGCACCGATTCCGATGGCTTCGCCTGGCCGCGCTGGCCCTGATCGGCATCGCGCCAGGCATTTCGGCGCAAGGCCGCATGGCGCCGGCCGAGATCGACCACGCCGCAGGCCGCGAACAAGCACTTGTTCGCCTGGTACGGCAGGACTGCGGTTCGTGCCACGGCATGCGGCTCACCGGAGGTCTCGGGCCGGCGCTGACTCGCGACGCGCTGGCCGACAAGCCCGTGGCGGGACTCGCTGCGACGATTTTTCAGGGCCGCCCCGGAACGCCGATGCCGGGCTGGCGCAGCATGCTCAGCGAAGCCGAGTCGCTGTGGATCGCGCAGCAGCTGATGCAGGGCTTCCCGGAGGAACGGAGGGCGCAACGATGAGGCGGCGCGACGTGCTCACGCTGATGAGTGCAGCACCGGTGGCTTCGCTGCTCGGCGCCTGCGCCATCACGCGGCCTGCCCCCAGCGCGGGCACGGGTGACCTGGGCGTCGTGATCGAGCGTGCGCGCGGCACGCTCGCAATCGTCAACACCAGTTCGCGCACCTTGCTCGCGGAAGTCCCGGGTCTTGGCGACCTGTCGCACGCGTCAGTTGTGTTCTCGCGCGACGGCGCTTTCGCCTACGTGTTCGGGCGCGACGGCGGCCTGACCAAAGTGAACCTGCTGGCACGGCGCATCGACGCGCGCATCATGCAGGCGGGCAATTCGATCGGCGGCGCAATCTGCGCCGACGGCACGCTGGTGGCAGCCCAGAACTACACACCCGGCGGCGTGAAGGTGTTCGACGCCAAGACGCTCGCACTCGTCGCCGACATCCCGGCGCGCTTCGAAGCACCCGGCGGCACGGCCCGGCTGTCGCGCGTCGTCGGCTTGGTTGACCTGCCCGGCCGGCGTTTCGCGTTCAGCCTGTTCGACGCGAACGCGATCTGGATCGCTGACCTGTCCGACCCTTCGAAGCCGCAAATCGCCAAGCTCAACGACATCGGCCGCCAGCCTTACGACGCGCTGGTCACGCCCGATGGGCGCCACTACATCGCCGGCCTGTTCGGCGAAGACGGCTTGGCGCTCGTCGACCTGTGGGCCGGGACACCCAAAGTTCAACGCATCCTCGCCGGCTACGGCCGCGGCGAGCAGCCCCTGCCCGTGTACAAGATGCCGCACCTGCGCGGCTGGGCGGTCGCCGGGCGGCATGCGTACCTTCCCGCGGTCGGCCGCCACGAAGTGCTGGTCGTGGATACCGAGACCTGGCAGGAAGTGGGCCGCGTCGCGGTCGCCGGCCAGCCGGTGTTCGTGATGGCGCAGCCCGACGGGCGCCAGGTCTGGGTCAACTTCGCCGTGCCCGACTACGACCGCGTCCAGGTCATCGACACGCTCACGCGGCGCATCGTGCAAACGCTGTCGCCCGGCAAAGCCGTGCTGCACCTGGAGTTCACGCCGCGCGGCGAGGCGGTGTGGATCAGCTCGCGCGACGCGAACCGCGTCTCGGTGATCGACACGCAGCGCTTCGAAACCCTCGCCACGCTCGACATCGATTCGCCAAGCGGCGTGTTCTTCACCAGCCGCGCGGCGCGGCTGGGGTTCTAGGACCATCCATGGACATGCGGGTTCGCGACCCTCTGCGCTTCGCGCTGCTGAACGATTGGCAGAGGGGCTTCCCGCTCGTGGCGCAGCCGTTTGCCGGCATCGGCGCGACTTGCGGCGCCGGCGAAACCGAGGTCATTGCACAGTACCGCGCGCTGCTGCGAGACGGTGCGATCAGCCGCATCGGCGGCGTCTGGAGCGCTGGCGCCGGCGGGGCCGCGTTGCTGTGCGCCTTTGCGGTGCCGGCGCAGCAACTGGACGCGGTGGCCGCGCTCGTCTCGGCGGTGCCGGGCGTGAACCACAACTACGAGCGCGAACATCGCTACAACCTGTGGTTCGTCATCACCGGGCGCGACGCCGCAACGGTGGCGCGCTCGGTCGACGCGCTCGAGGCGCAAGCCGGTTGTGCCGCATTGCGCCTGCGCATGCAGCGTGCGTACCGCATCGACCTCGGGTTTGATCTGCGCGACGAACTCGCCGCATGTGGCCCCGCCGCCGCACAAGACTGCCGCCCGGTCGCCCGAGCCGATGCGCCTCTTGCAGCGCTGCTCGAGGGTGGCTTGCCCCTGATGCCGCAGCCCTACGACGTGTGGGCCGACACGCTGCGCCAAAGCCGCGCGCAGCTGCTCGCCACGCTGCAGCGCTGGCTGTGCGAAGGCACGCTGCGCCGCTTCGGCGCGATCGTGCGCCACCAGGAGGCCGGCTTCACGCACAACGCGATGACGCTTTTCGACGTGCCCGACGAGAGCGTCGACCTCTGCGGCCTGCGCCTTGCGGGCCAACGCGGCGTGACCCTCGCGTACCGGCGCGAACGCGCCACCGGCTGGCCGTACAACCTGTACTGCATGGTGCACGGCCGCGACCGCACCGCGGTACGCGCCGCGATCGACGAAGCCATCGCGAACTGCGAGCTCCAGGCCCACGCCGGCGCGGTGTTGTTCAGCCGGCGCCGCTTCAAGCAAGGCGGAGCCAGCTACTTCCGCGCCGCCTGCAAGGAAGCCGCAACATGACGCGCGCCGACGTTGCCCCTGGGCTGGACCCAGCCGACGCACGCCTGCTGCACCGCCTGCACGACGACTTTCCGCTGACCGACCATCCATTTGCGGTGGTCGGCGCGGAAATCGGCAGCGACGAAGACGACGTTCTCGAGCGCCTGCAACGGCTGCTCGCGCAAGGCGTGCTGACGCGTTTCGGCCCGCTCTACCAGATCGAATCCGCCGGCGGCGTGTTCGTGCTCGCCGCGCTCG
>JBEBHW010000267.1:0-5423 GCA_040081145.1 Burkholderiaceae bacterium | reverse complement strand
GCCATGGCGATGTTCAGCGTCCCGAACACGTTGTTGTGTACGCCCTGGCGCATGTTCGCCTCGACGATGGGCACGTGCTTGTACGCCGCCGCATGGTAGATGGTTCGTACGCCGTGCTTGGCAATCAGCGTGTGCAGATTGGTCTCGTCGAGCACCGATCCCAGACAGGTGATGATCTCAATACCGGGTGCGAGGGAGCGCAACTCCAGGTCGACCGAGTACAAGGCAAATTCGGAGTGGTCGAGCAGCACCAGCTTGCTCGGCAGTTGCGAGGCGATCTGGCGGCAAAGCTCGGCGCCGATTGAACCGCCGGCTCCGGTGACCATGACCACCTTGCCGGCGATATTGCGCGCGAACAGCGCCGGGTCCGGCGGAACGGCGTCGCGGCCGAGCAAGTCGGCAACGTCGACTTCGCGAATGTCAGAGACGCTCGCCCGGCCGTCGACCATCTGGAAAAGGCTGGGCAGAATTTTCACCGGCAAACCGCAACCTTCAACGCGCTGAATCAGGCGACGCTTCTGTGCCGTGCTTGCCGACGGAATTGCAACCACGATCTGCGCAATTTCGTGCCGGAACACGGCCTCCGGCAGGCCGTCCGGCGAATAGACCTTGAGCCCGGCGACAGTCTTTCCTTGCAGCTCCTTGCGATCATCGAGGAAGCACGCCGCTTCGTACTCGGCGCTGTACTGCATGGCCTGTGCGAGCTGAACGCCCGCATTGCCTGCGCCGTAGATTGCAGTGGCCAGCCGCAACTGAGCGGATTGCCGAAGGCCACGGCGCAGCAGCGCACGCGCGACGAAGCGCGACGACACCACATACGCGAACGCGACAAACCAAAAGATCAGCAGGGCCGAGCGCGGCAACGTCTGGATCTGGAACATCAGCGCCAGCGCGAAGACCAGCAGCACAACGGCCGCCAACGCACTGCTCGCCGCGACGAGCACGCGCAGGTCGATGTAGCGCAGTACTGCGCGGTACAAGCCGGCCAAACCCAGAACCGGCAACGTCAAGAGCGCAAGAGTCAATTGGGCGCTGAGTGACGTGTCCAGTGCTGCCTCCAGCGAGCCGAGCCGAAACGCCACTGAAGCGATCATGCACATCGGGAGGAACAGCGCATCGCCCCCGATCATGACCCAGACCTTGGTGCGGGGGGAAAGCTCGGAGAGCCAGCGGGCGACCTGAACAGGTGTCATGGAAGCGGATTGTCGTTCTGAGATCGATTGCCGACTACGGGGTTAACAGCAACCGCTTGCCGGCCGCCTCGTCATCGGCAACTCATGATCAGCCCCTGAGTCAGAGCGCGAAATCCCGGCCAGTCAGACAGTCGCGGCGACTCAGCCCGAAATGTGGCTTTCCTGTTGCGCCAATTGCTCTGCGCCAGGCGGAACGCCTGGCGACAACGCTTTGCGTCGCCCTGCCAATTCGATGAGCGAGGCGTCGGCGTTGAGCCGGTGCAAGATCTTCTGCACGCCTTCCAGCGCTCGCTCTCGTGAAACGATTGTCATGAGGGTCAGGGAGATCAACTGCAGATCGGCCCAAACGTCCCGATTTTCAACATAGAACAAGCCCAACGCACTCTTGCCAGGCCGGATGAGCTGATCGTAGCCCCGGTCTGGATCCGGATGATCCGCGAGGATCGCACCTTCGTCGGCGAAAACGATCGAAGCGAAGTCGGTGATGCCAGGCTTGACACTTAGCAGGTCACGTTCCCGGCTGGTGTAGAGGTCCACACCCGCCTGCACCTGGGGCCGCGGCCCGACCAAGCTCATGTCACCTCGAAGAACATTCCACAGCTGGCTGAGTTCGTCGATCTTGTAGCGCCGGATGAACTGGCCGACCGGAGTTATGCGCCGGTCTGTGTTCGACGTCGAACTCGCTCCCTTGCGATCGGCGTCAATCACCATCGAGCGGATCTTCACCATCGCAAACGTTTGGCCACCCCGGCCGACGCGCGGGGCGACGTAAAAAGGCGAATGACGATCGCCCCACCACACCAGGAGCATGACAGTCAACAACACAGGGCTTGCGAGGATCAAGCCGAACGCCGAGAGAAGGATGTCAAGTAGTCTTTTCAGCATGATTCTCAGGCGCACATCAACTGACGCACACGTGCGACGATCGCCTGCGCGTCGATGCCGTGGCGCATACGCAGATACTCTTGGCTGCCCACAATGGAGGAAAAGGCGTCTGGAAGGCACACCCGGGCGAAACGTTTGGGCATCATGCCCGCGTCGAGAAACGTATCCGCCGCGAGGCTGCCGAGGCCGCCGATCGATACATGTTCTTCGACTGTCAGCATGGCGCGGTAGCGCTGCCCCAGTTGTAGGAGGGTGTCCCCGTCAAATGGCTTGAGAGTGTGTGCGCTGAAGACCGCGCAGCGAATGCCATCGCCCTCCAGCGCATCGGCCGCAGCGAGAATTTCTGCCACGATGCCGCCATAGCCGACGAGCACCACGTGGTCCCCGTCACGAAGTTGGCGAAGCCGGCCCGGCACCAGTGCCTCGCCACGGCCAGCGGCTACCTTTGACTTGTCCAGGCGCAGGTAGGTAGGCGCCGGCTCGGCGATCATCTGCGCTACCACTGCCACGGTTTCGTGCTCATCACAAGGAGCGAATACGCGCAAGCCGGGCAGGGCGCGCATGATCGCGATGTCTTCAGTCGCGTGGTGCGACATGCCCAGGGCTCCGTAGCTGAAACCGCCGCCGATCGCGACCACGTTGACGCTGGCGTTGTGATAGCTCGCATCGTTGCGGATCTGTTCCAAGCACCTCAGCGTTGGAAAATTGGCGATCGAGTAGGTGAAGACGTTGCGGCCCTCGAGTGCGAGTCCGGTCGACAGACCCGTCATGTTCTGTTCGGCCACGCCGGCGTTGATGAATTGCGAAGGCAGTTCCTTGCTGAAGCCTGTCAGGACGCCGAAGCCGAGGTCGCCCGCGACCAGCATCACGCGTTTGTCGGCGCGGGCGTGTCCGAGCAGCGCTTTCACGAAGGTGTCACGCATGACCGACCTTGCGAACGTCAAGTTCGAGGCATGCTGCGGCGTATTCCTCGCCTTGCGGCGTTCTGTAGTGCCACAACACCGAGTTCTCCATGAAAGACACCCCTTTGCCTTTGGTGGTGTGGGCTATCACGCACAGGGGCGTGTTGACTGTGTCAGTTCGCGGGGCAAGGGCCTGTCTCAATTCAGCATGATCGTGGCCGTTGACTTCACGCACTTCCCAGCCAAAGCTGCGCCACTTGTCGGCGAAGGGCTCCAGCGCCAGCGTTTCCGCGACAGGTGCAAGGCTCTGGATCTTGTTGTAGTCGATGACGACGGTGAGCGAACACAACCGGTGGTGGGAGGCGAACAAAGCGGCTTCCCAGTTGGAACCCTCGTCGCATTCGCCGTCGCTGAGCACGCAGAAGATGCGGTGCGATGCGCTGTCGAGCTGGGCCGCCTTCGCCATTCCGGTCGCCACGGGCAAACCGTGGCCCAGCGACCCTGTCGAGAACTCGACTCCCGGAATGCCTTTGTGCGAGACGTGGCCGCTGAGGTCGGAGCCGTCCTGATAATGGGTGCGCAGCTTCTCCAGCGGGAAGAAACCGCACTCGGCCAACGCCGCATAGATACCCGCGCCCGCATGGCCCTTGCTGAGGATGAACCGGTCGCGCCCGGGCGAGCGGGGATTGGTCGGGTCGAAGTTCATCACGCTGCCATACAGCACTGCGATGATGTCCGCCATCGACAGAACCGATCCGACGTGCGAACTCTTGCCGAGGTGCGTCATCTCGACAGCATGGCGACGGATGCGACGGGCCAGTTCGACGGTGTCGCTCATGTTGTCAGTCACCGATCACCGCAAAGCCGATGTAGGGGTCGAACTCCAGGCGCTGGAGACGCAGATTGCCAGCACCGCACTTTTCCAGCATCGCCACGGTTTCGCCCGGCCACATCGGATTGTCCAATTCATCGAAGGCCAGGATCGCGCCCTTCGGCATGCGTGGCACCAGGTGTTCGAGCGCGGCCTTGGTCGGCTCATATAGGTCGAAGTCCATGAACAACAGGCTCACAAGCAGGTGCGGCGTGTCCTGCACGAACTTCGGAATGGTCTGCGTCGCATCGCCCTTGATCAGTTGGACTTTCGGCACGTGGCCGAGAAACCGCGTGGAGTCATTGATGGTGGCAAGTTCCTTCAGCTCTTGCTCCGAGTCGGCATAAAGATCGCCCTCGCGAACACCGGCGGCGAGGCCGACCCGGTCGACATCGGCGAGCGACGGAAAGCCCGCAAATGAATCGAAGCCGTAGATGCGGCGGGTGAGGTTCACCGGCTCGAGGATGGCGCTCAACTTGGCCCAGGTCATCGTGCCGAAGCCGCGGAACACACCGCACTCGACGATCGAACCCTTCACCGGCAGGATGCGCTTGTAGATCTCGTACAGCGCGAGGAACCGCGTCAGGTTCTGGCGTCGCACGTACTTCGGGAAGTTCTCGAGCTTCTTCTCCCACGGCTCGGGGTTGCGATCGAAGCATGCCTTTATCGCGGCGGCTTCCCAACGTTCTGCATCTGTGCGAAATCCGCCCTCCACGGCAGGCGAATTGGACTTCGGTGGGGTTGCCATGCTGGCTCCGCAAGATGGTGAGGGTCGGCACTCAAGTGCACTCAGCCGTGAAATCGCTGCACCTGCTCGCACACGTAGGCCACATCCTCATTGGACAGGGACGTGTTCATCGGCAGCAGGAAGAAGCGCGAAGTCAGGACGTCGGTAGCTGGCACGTCGTCGTTCAGCGCCAGATCTCGAAATTGGTGAATGGTTTTCCCGCCCCACTGGATGATGGTCTTGACGCCACTGGCGTCAAGGTGGGCGCGCAATGCGTCGCGCTGATCGCTTTCGACTTCGTAGTTCTGGAAGATGTCGAAGTGATCTGGGTCCGAGCCAGGCGCCGGAGGCAGCACCAACCCTGGCAGGTCTTTGAGTTGATCGTTGTAGGCCGAGGCAATTTCGCGGCGACGCGATACTTCTTGGTCGTATCGCGAAAGCTTGAAGTCGAGGATTGCGGCCTGGAGGTTGTCGAGCCGTGAGTTGTAGCCCCATTCGACAACGTCGCCGGCTGCTGCGCGCCCTTGGTCGCGCAGCAGCCGCATGTAGTCGGCCGCAGTGTCGTCATTGGTGAACACTGCACCGCCGTCACCGAAGCAACCCAGTGTCTTGGAAGGATAGAAGCTACACGTGCCGGCCACGCCGAACGTGCCAGCGAAGCGGCCCTTGAATTTCGAGCCAAGAGCCTGCGCCGAGTCTTCGACGATCTTCAGGCCGTGCGTCTTGGTCAGCGTTTGAATGCCGTCCATGTTGGCGGTGCGACCGTTGAGCTGCACCGGCATGATGCCTTTTGTACGGGGAGTAATCTTGCGCGCCACGTCGGCCGCATCGATCAGGTGATCCAC
>JBEBHW010000266.1:0-5431 GCA_040081145.1 Burkholderiaceae bacterium | reverse complement strand
GAGGAGCAGAACCGGCCCCAGGTCGACATCAGCTTCCCCGAAATCGAGAAGTTCGATCACCTGCCCCCGGCCAGCGTGACGGGGGCGAGCGCCTTCGTCTCGATCATGGAAGGCTGCTCAAAGTATTGCAGCTATTGCGTCGTTCCCTACACGCGGGGCGAAGAAGTGTCGCGGCCCTTTGAACACATCCTGGCGGAAATCGGCCACCTCGCCGCCCAAGGGGTCAAGGAGGTGACGCTGCTCGGCCAGAACGTCAACGCTTATCGTGGCGCCCTGGGCGAGACCGGCGAAGCCGCAGATCTCGCGCTGCTCATCGAGCACATCGCCGAGATCTCCGGGATCGCGCGGATTCGCTACACGACCAGCCATCCGAATGAATTCACGCAACGCCTGATCGACGTCTACGCCACAGTTCCTCAGCTTGCGAGCCATGTGCACCTGCCGGTTCAGCACGGCAGCGATCGCATCCTGACGGCGATGAAGCGTGGCTACACGACGCTGCAATTCAAGAACATCGTGCGCAGGCTGCGTGCGGTGCGGCCCGGCATTTCGATCTCCAGCGACTTCATCGTCGGCTTTCCGGGCGAGACCGAAGAAGACTTCGCTCTGACGCTGAAACTGATCGAAGATGTCGGCTTCGACGGGAGTTTCAGCTTTGTCTTCAGTCCGCGCCCGGGTACGCCGGCGGCGGCGTTGGCCGACGGCACGCCGCAAGCCGTCAAACTCGAGCGGCTGACGCGCCTGCAACGGCTTGTCGACAGCCAGGCCGGCGTCATCAGCGCGTCGCGGGTCGGCACGGTTCAAACGCTGCTGGTCGAGCAGCACTCGCGCAAAGATCACGCGGAACTGGCGGGGCGCACCTCGTGCAATCGCACCGTCAATTTCGAGGGTCCGGCGCACCTGGTGGGTGAATGGGCCGAGGTGGTGATCACGGAGGCGCGGTCGCATTCATTGCGCGGGCGACTCTGCAGCGACCCGCTCAACTCACGCCGCAGCGCGAGCGAACCACCACGTGCTCAGGGCACAGCACAGCACCATCGCGGCGTAGGCAAGCATCCTGCCGTCCTGCCCTAGCCAGGCGCTACACAGGGCGTTACCCAGCACCGAGCTCGATGTGCAGACGGCGCAGAGGCGCAGGCCCCCAACGCCGCGAAGTTCCGCGGGCCACCACCACTTCGCCAACAATGCAGTCAAGCTTGCGACCCACAGGGCCGGCATGATCAATCCCAGCACATGCCACAGGCCATCCGAAAACGTCACGTCATCGCCTCGGTAAAGGACCCTGAAACGGGCGGGAAATTGACCTTCGTCAACTTAGTTGTCACCACTTCGCGCAACTGGCGAGCCCCCGGCAGGGCGTGGAATTTTATAATTCACCCATGAGTGTCATCGCTCTCGGCCTGAACCACGCGACCGCGCCGCTGGACATGCGTGGGCGCTTCACCTTCGGGCCGGAGCGTCTGGCGCCGGCCTTGCGCGAATTTCGCGAGCGCGTGGGCCTCGTCAGCGAGGTCGCGATTGTCTCTACCTGCAACCGCTGCGAGTTGTACATCGGGGCGCAGCCGGGCGCGATATCGCCCGCCGTCGAGTGGCTGGCGGCGATGGGCGGTGTGACCGGCAACACGTTTCGCGATCACGCGTATTTCCACGAGGGCCGGGCTGCCGCGCGTCACGCGTTTCGTGTCGCCAGTGGGCTGGACTCGATGGTGCTCGGCGAGCCGCAGATCCTCGGCCAGTTGAAACACGCCGTGCGCGAGGCCGAAGCCGCCGGCACGCTGGGCCAGACCTTGAATCAGATGTTCCAGCGCTCTTTTGCGGTGGCCAAGGAGGTCCGCACGTCGACCGAAGTCGGCGAGCACTCGATCAGCATGGCCGCTGCGGCGGTGCGGCTTGCGGGACAGTTGTTCGAGGACCTGGGCCAGGCGAAGGTCTTGTTCGTCGGCGCGGGCGAGATGATCGAATTGGTTGCAACCCACTTCGCTGCCCGAGAGCCGCGGGCCATGACCGTGGCGAACCGAACCTTGGAGCGTGGCGCCCGGCTTGCCGCTCGCCTGGGCGCGCAGGCGATGCGCCTTGCCGACCTTCCAGCGCGCTTGGGCGAGTTCGACATCGTGCTTTCATGCACTGCCAGTTCCGTACCCATCATTGGGTTGGGCGCCGTGGAACGGGCGCTGAAAGCGCGCAAGCATCGACCGATCTTCATGGTCGACTTGGCGGTACCGCGCGACATCGAACCCGAAATTGCCGGCCTGTCGGACATTTACCTGTACACCGTTGACGACTTGGCTGCTCTGGTGCGCACCGCGGGCGAGAAGCGACAGGCGGCGGTTGCCCAGGCCGAAGCAATCGTCGAGAGCGGGGTGCAAAGTTTTGCGCATTGGCTCGAACAGCGCGCCTCGGTGCCGCTGATTCAGGCGCTGCACACCCAGGTCGACGAGTGGCGCGCCGTCGAAGTCTCGCGCGCCCGCAAACTCCTGGCCAAGGGCGACAACGTCGAAGCCGTGCTCGAATCGCTCTCGCGAGGGCTCAGCCAAAAGATGTTGCACGGCGCGCTCGCCGAGTTGCACGCGGCGCCCGCCGACCAGCGTGAGCAATTGGCGCAGACGGTGTCGCGCCTGTTCCTGCGGCGATTTCCGCGCGATCCCGTCGACAGCTCGAACTGACCGTCCCGACCGGGGTGCCGGCTCGCGCAGCGGCGTGCCGCGTCTGCGGCCCAAGACGCTGCCAACCTTCCTGGAAAGCGCATGAAAGACTCACTCCGCCAGCAGTTCGAACGCCTTGCGCTGCGCTTGAACGAGCTCGAGGCAACGCTTGCCGACCCGGCGGTGGCTGGCGACATGTCGCGCTACCGCGAGGTCAGCAAGGAACACGCCGAGGCGGCGGCGCTGACTGCGCTCTACGCGCGCTTCGAGGCGCGCGAGCACGATCTGGAGTCGGCCAAGGCGATGTTGGTCGACCCCGACATGGCCCAGCTGGCGCAGGAAGAGGTGCACAGCGCAAGTCAGGACATCGAGCGCTTGCAGCGCGAGTTGCAGCTTGCCCTGCTGCCCCACGATCCGGACGACGCGCGCAACGCCTTCGTCGAAATTCGTGCGGGCACCGGGGGCGACGAGTCGGCGCTGTTTGCCGCCGATCTGGTGCGCATGTACTTGCGTCATTGCGAGCGGCAGGGCTGGCGCACCGAGGTCATGTCGGAGTCGGCAAGCGATCTGGGGGGTTACAAGGAACTTGTGTTTCGCGTCGAGGGCGACGGCGTCTACGGCAAGCTGCGGCTCGAGTCGGGCGGACACCGGGTGCAACGCGTTCCGGCGACGGAAACTCAAGGGCGCACTCACACCAGCGCGTGCACGGTTGCCGTCCTGCCCGAGCCCGACGCTGCCGATGAGATCCAGCTCAACCCAGCGGAATTGCGCATCGATACGTTTCGCGCGAGTGGCGCGGGGGGGCAGCACGTGAACAAGACCGACAGTGCGATCCGCATCACGCACCTGCCCACCGGGCTCGTCGCCGAATGTCAGGACGATCGCTCGCAGCACCGGAACAAGGCCAAGGCCATGGCCGTGCTCGTGGCGCGCTTGCGCGACAAGGAACGCACGGAACGCGCCGCCAAGGAGGCGGCAACGCGCAAGGGGTTGATCGGTAGCGGCGACCGAAGCGATCGGATCAGAACCTACAACTATGCGCAGGGGCGCGTCACCGATCACCGCATCAACCTGACCCTGTATCGCCTGCAGGCGATTCTCGACGGCGACCTCGACGACGTGATCTCTGCCTTGCAAGCCGCCCGCGCCGCCGAACAATTGGCGGCCTGGGAAAAGGCGACTGCGCCATGAGCGCTCCAAGGACGCCTCGATGCGGCGCCCATCCTTCGCGGGGAACCGGGTAGTGGCGGAGCCAGGTTTCCTGGTGAGCACGGTGGCTCAGGCGCTGGCATCCGCCAGGACAAGCGGGCTGGACGCCCTTGACGCCCAAGTGCTGCTGGCGAAAAGCCTGAAGCGGCCACGCTCTTGGCTGCTCGCCTATGGCGACGCGCAGATCGATGCCGGCCGTCTTGGCGAATTCGCCGCGTGGGTGGCCCGCCGCGCGCGCGGGGAGCCGCTGGCTTACCTGACGGGCGAGAAAGAGTTTTGCGGCTTGCTGCTCCACGTCGGGCCTGCGGTGCTGATTCCGCGCCCTGAGACCGAACATCTTGTTCAATGGGGCGTGGAGATTCTGCGCGAGCGACTGGCCGCCATCGGTGAGGCGCAGGTGCTCGATCTCGGCACGGGCAGCGGGGCGATCGCCCTTGCCGTCAAGGCGGCGCATCCAGCGGCGCGGCTTGTGGCTTCGGATGTCGATGCCAACGCATTGAGCATGGCTCAGCACAACGCGAAACGGCTGGCGCTCGATATCGAGTTCCAACAGGGCCCGTGGTGGGCCGCGGTCGCGCCTCAGACCTTCCATCTGGTGCTGTGCAATCCCCCTTACGTTTCGAGTTCCGACCCCCACTTGGCCGCGCTGACGTTCGAGCCGCAGCGCGCGCTGACGCCTGGAGCGACGGGCCTGGAAGCGTTGCAATCGGTGGTCCAGAACGCCCCCGAACACCTGCACGCGGCGGCTTGGCTGCTTGTCGAGCATGGCTTCGATCAGGCCGGGCAAGTCAGAGAGCTGATGCAGCGCCGCGGATTCGCGGAAGTTCAGACGCGCCGCGACCTGGCGGGGCACGCCAGGTGCACCGGCGGCTGCTGGCCGGGCCGGTCCTCGGCCAGCGGCGAGGCGCCAGGATCGCCACCCCATCCGGCGTGAGAAACGTCGCATCTGTTGCACTTGGGGGGTGTGCGAATGCCGGTTGAAGATCACAATCTGGTTCTCGCCGTGCAGGATCACCGCGTCGCGCGGCGTACCGCCTGATCGCTGGCCCGAACGTCACACTCTCGGAGGCTGCCATGCGCAATTGGATCAAGCTCACGCTGCTTTGCGCCAACCTGGGCGCGGCTGGCACGGCGGCTGCGACGAGCGGCGACGGTCTGATCGCCCCTCAGGGCAACCTCACCTGGGCACGCTGGCAGGCGCGCCTTTCGCTGGGAGTCGCCGCGCCGGCATGGCGCGCCAATCTCAAGGAGATGGAGCCCACGGGCCTGCGGGTCGGGGCGTTCGGCGTGTCGGGTGACTACTATTTCAGCGACGCTCTCTTTGACCAGGTCAGTCTGGGCGGTCTGCGTGCGACCAGCGGCCTCACCGTCGGGCAGCGGGCGCAAGGGGTGGTGACGGGCGCGCAATTGATGGTTGCCCGCGGCGCGGCGCTGTCAGTCGAGAGGCGCGCGCTCGCTGCGGTACCCGGATTGGGCGAGGGCACGCCGGATTTTTCGTCCCTGCCGTACTTTGGCGTTGGCTATACCGGGTTTTCGCAGCGCGGCAAGTGGAGCGTCAGCGCCGACCTGGGGGTCGTGGC
>JBEBHW010000854.1:0-1097 GCA_040081145.1 Burkholderiaceae bacterium | reverse complement strand
GTATAAGAGACAGGGGGGTGTCCCACCGAGTGTGCCGCTACGCCACGGCGCGATCGTGATTTCGCCGTCAACGCGCGTGGCCGCCGCGCGAATTCTTGCCGCGATGCCGGTCCGAATCTCGGCGGCGCCAGCGGCCGCCCCTGCCCCCGCCAGCCCACGCGGCCCTGACGAGCCGCGCGCGGCGGCGTGCGCACAGGGGCCTTGCTCGCCGCCCAAGGGTTAGAGTCGACGCACTCGAAAGGGAGACGCGCATGAGGGTTCACGTGGCGATCATCGGCGCCGGTCCAGCCGGGCTGTTGTTGGGCGCGCTCCTGCAGCGGGCCGGAGTGCAGGCCATGATCGTCGAGCAGCGCAGCGCCGACTACGTGCTGGGGCGGGTGCGCGCTGGCGTGCTCGAACAAGGCACGGTGGACCTGCTCGACGAGCTCGGCCTGGGCATGCGCCTGCACGAGCAAGGGTTGGTACACGGCGGCGTGGAGTTGTCGTTTGGCGGGCACAGGCATCGCATCGACTTGAACAAGCTCAGCGGCGGAAAGAACGTCACGGTCTACGGCCAAACCGAAATCACGCGCGACCTGATGGACGCGCACCTCAAGAGCGGCACGCGCATCGTCTACGAAGCCGAGCAGGTGAGCCTGCACGGGTTTGATGGCCCGCGGCCGAGCGTTCGCTGGGTGAAAGACGGGCAAGCCGCGCAAGTCGAGTGCGATTTCATCGCCGGCTGCGACGGCTACCACGGCGTTAGCCGCGCCAGCGTGCCGGCGCGCGCGATCCAGACCTTCGAGCGGGTCTATCCGTTCGGCTGGCTCGGCGTGCTTTCCGACACGCCGCCGGTGTCGCACGAAGTCATGTACACGCACCACGAGCGTGGCTTCGCCCTGTGCAGCATGCGCTCGATGACACGCAGCCGCAACTACCTGCAGTGTTCGCTCGACGACTCGGTGGAACAATGGTCCGACGACGCTTTTTGGGACGAACTTCGAAGACGCCTGGACCCGCAAGCGGCAGAGTCGCTCGTCACCGGCGCGTCGATCGAGAAGAGCATCGCGCCGCTGCGCAGTTTTGTCGCCGAGCCGATGCGCTTCGGGCGCCTGTTC
>JBEBHW010000265.1:0-5459 GCA_040081145.1 Burkholderiaceae bacterium | reverse complement strand
GCCGTGGGCGGTGAGCGACGCACCCGACGATTACATCGAGACGATGCTGCGCGCCATCGTCGGCATCGAAATCGAACTGAGCGCCTTGCAGGGCAAGTGGAAAGTGACGCAGAACCGCAATGCCGCGGATCGGCAAGGCGTCGCCTACGGCCTCACGCAGCAGGGCGAGGCGAACCGCGACGCGCAAGCGCTGGCGATGGCCCAGCTCGTCGAGCGCGGCGGCGCCGGTTGAGAGGCGCACGGGCGCGCCGTGCGCCCGCAATCCGTCAGAACGGAATATCGTCGTCCATGTTGTCGAAGCCGCTCGCCGACTTCGCCGCGGGCTTGGACGCAGCTGCAACTGAGGCTGCGGGCCGCGACGCCGGTGCCGGCCGCTCGCCATACCCCGAAGGCGCGCCTTCGTCGGACGCCCCCGCGCCGCCCCCGGCGCCTTCACGGCCGCCGAGCAACTGCATGTTCTCGGATACGATTTCCGTCGTGTAGCGGTCCACGCCCTCCTTGTCCTGCCACTTGCGCGTCTTGAGTCGCCCTTCGATGTAGACAGAACGACCTTTCTTCAGATATTCACCGGCGATCTCGGCCGCCCGGTCGTACAGCACCACGGAATGCCATTCGGCTTCTTCCATCTTCTCGCCGGATTCCTTGTTCTTCCAGGTGCGCGAGGTCGCGATGCGCAGGTTGCACACGGCGTTCCCATTGGGCGTGTAGCGCACTTCGGGGTCTTTGCCGAGGTTGCCGACGATGATGACTTTGTTGACTGAGGCCATGTTCGGGCTCCGCATTGGTGGTGAGGTCGGGACGATTATCGTCCCGGACTTTGACCTCAGGCTTTCCCGCTGAAGGGGGAAACGCGGGCTGCGGATCTCCCACCGATGGGGGATGGGATCGGTCGCGGACGATCAGTGCTGGAAACCCGAGGCGCCCATCTGCCACAGCAAGAACGCGTACATGTCGACGCGCTCTTCGAGACGCTGCTGCTTGAGACTTCCCCCGCCGGCGTCGAAGTCCAGGCGCAGCAACACCGGTTTGCCGCTCGTCGTGGCGGCCATCAGCCGCGCTGCGGTCTTGGTGCTCTGCCACACCTCGACACGCGGGTCGTTCACGGCGTGCGTGAACATGACCGCCGGATACGCCGTCGCGCTCTTGATGCTGGCATACGTGCTCATTGCCAGCAGAGACTTGAAACCCGCTTCGGTCTTGGTCGTGCCGAACTCCGTCGTGCGCGGCCCGCCATTGGCCCCGGTTTCGAAACGCAGGGCGTCGAGCAAACCCGTCGAGGCAATCGCTGCGGCAAACAGCTCTGGGCGCTCCGTCATGGCCCGGCCCACCAGAATCGCGCCGGCGCTGTTGCCCAGGATGCCGAGCTTGCTCGGCTGGGTGAACTTCTCGGCGATCAAGTATTCCGCGCAAGCGATGAAGTCCCTCCAGCTGTTGGGCTTGCTGGTCTGAAAACCGCCGCGTTGCCAGTCCGGCCCATAAACGCCGCTGCCGCGCGGATTGGCCACCGCAAACACGCCGCCGACGTCCAACCAGGCGAGCCGGCCGCCGTTGAAAAACGGTTCGGCGGTGATGCCGTGGCTCGCGTAGCCGGTCAGGATGGTCGGGTTGCGGCCGTCGAGCACGACGCCTTTGCGATGGAAGATCGACAGCGGAACCATTGCGCCGTCATGGCTCTTCACCTTGACTTCAGTCGTCACGACCTCAGCCAGCGCGTCGTACGGCCCGGCCGGCTGCAAGCCGGTGTTCCTGACATTCCCGTCGGCACCGACCGCAAACACCTGGCGCGCGCGGGTCCAGCTTTGCAGTTCGAGCACCAGCCCCGGCAAGCGCGGGTCGGCCGAGGCCCCGCCGGCGCCGGCGAGCTCGAACGTGCCTTGCACCGGCAGCCCCACCTCGACGGTGTGGACTGCGGCGAAGCCCGCCGGATGCGTGCGCTTGTAGAGCCGTTTCACGTTGCCGTCGCGGGTTTCGATGTACAGCGCGTCGGCGGCGGCGACAACGCCGATCACGAGTTGCTCCGATTCGGCGAACACTTCTTTGGCGGCGTGAATCTGCGGCGCATCGAGATTCATCGCCAGCACTCTGGAGCGCGACGTGCCCTTGTGACTCACCATGTACAGCGTGTTGCCGAAGTAGGCGACGCTGGTCACGCCGTCCGCGGCGCTGGCGATGCGCTTCCATTGCGGCTGGCCCGACAGCAGGCTGCGCTGCGGCGCAAGAAACAACCCCAGTTCGCGCTCCTGGCCGTTCACGGTGCGGCCGATCGCCCAGCGGCCGTCGTGCGTCAGGTCGACCATCGGCGTGTCGCTGGGGCTCACGTCCAGCCCCTTGATCGCACTGCCAAACACCGGCCGAGCCGAGGCAGGGGGGGCGCCGATCTTCAGCAAATAGGTTTGAATCGTCGAGATCGACTGCAGGTTCAGCGCGCCTTTGCTCACGGTGTGCCGGCGGTTGAAGACCAAGGCCTTGCCGTCGGGCGACCAATCGGCGCCGCCGGAGTCGACCTGCGGAGTCGGCGCACCCAGCGTGCGCCCGCCGCGCGTGTTCAAGATGCTCATGACCGCCGTGTCCGAGCCCTGCTTGGACATGCCGAAGGCGACCAGGCTGCCGTCGGGCGACGGGCTGAACCAGTTGATCGTGTGGGACTTGCGCGTGCGCAGCTCGAGCGCCTGCGGATCCAGCAGCACTTTCTCCTTGCCGCTCAGTCCCTGGCGCATCACGAGCCTGGACTGGCTGTCCGCCGGGCCGCGACGCCGCATGAAGTAAAGCTCGCCGGGAGCGCGCCTGACCTGGGTCACGCGATCCGTCACCAAGGCGTCGTAGCGCGTGAGGCTCTCCAGCAACGCCGCGCGACCCGGAATTTGCACCAGGGCAGCACGCGAGTACTCGTCATGCGCCTTCATCCACTTCAGCACTTCGGCATCGGCCTTGGTCTCGAAGTGGCGATACGGGTCATCGACGCTCGCGCCGAAATGTCGGTCGGTCGCGTTGCGTGCTGCAGGCACCGGTGGCGCGGACGGCTGAGCCAGGCTGGCGATGCCAATGAGACCGAGCAGCACGGCGGCGGCGGCGCGCAAAGGTCCCAGGGTCCGCAAGGGTCGAATCATTCAGCAAAGCTCCGCGACGGATTGGCCCGCGCCTGCCCAGACTAGCGGGCTGGCACTCTCGTCATGTATCGGCAGGTAAGGTGCAAACAAGAGCGCGTGATTCGTGAACTCGGCACGTCGCGTAACATCCCGTTCCCTCGCCCGACTGCCCATGCTTGCGCCCGAACTCCAGCCCGCCGACACGGCAGCAAGAATCCTTCAGCAGGTCTTCGGCTACGCGACGTTCCGCGGCGCGCAAGAGCAAATCATCGAGCACGTGACGGGCGGCGGCGACGCCCTCGTGCTGATGCCCACGGGTGGCGGAAAAAGCCTCTGTTACCAGGTTCCGGCGGTGTTGCGACACCGCCGCGAGTGCGGCGTGACGATTGTCGTGAGCCCGCTCATCGCCCTGATGCACGACCAAGTGGGCGCGCTCGAAGAATTCGGCGTGCACGCCGCGTTCCTGAATTCGACGCTCAGCCTGGACGAAGCGCAGCGCATCGAGCGCGAAATGATGAGCGGGCGCCTCGTGCTGCTCTATGCCGCGCCGGAGCGCGTCACGACGCCGCGCTTTCTTGAGCAGCTCGACTCGCTGCAGGAACGCGATCTGCTGAGCCTGTTCGCGATCGACGAAGCGCATTGCGTGAGCCAGTGGGGCCACGACTTTCGCGAAGACTACCTGGCGCTCTGCGTGCTGCACGAGCGCTACCCCGAGGTGCCGCGCATCGCGCTCACTGCGACCGCCGATGCGATCACGCGTGCCGACATCATCGAGCGCCTGTCGCTCGCCGACGCGCGAATCTTCGTCAGCAGTTTCGACCGACCGAACATCCGCTACCGCATCGTCGAGAAAGACGAGCCGCGCAAGCAACTGCTGCGTTTCTTGCAAGACGAACACGACGGCGACGCCGGCATCGTCTACTGTCAGAGCCGCAAAAAAGTCGATGAGACCGCGGCGTGGCTCGCCGAGGAAGGCCTGAGCGCGCTGCCTTACCACGCCGGCCTGGACGCCGACACGCGGCGCCGCCATCAAGACCGCTTCTTGCGCGAAGACGGCATCGTGATGGTCGCGACAATTGCCTTCGGCATGGGCATCGACAAGCCCGACGTGCGCTTCGTCGCGCACCTGGACCTGCCGAAGAACATCGAAGGCTACTACCAAGAGACCGGACGCGCCGGACGCGACGGCCAGCCCGCCGACGCGTGGATGGCGTACGGCCTGGCCGACGTCGTGAACCAGCGCCGCATGATCGACGACAGCCCGGCCGCGGAAGACTTCAAGCGCCGCCAGCGCGGCAAGCTCGACGCGCTGCTCACGCTGGCCGAAGCGCACGACTGTCGGCGCGTGCGTCTGCTCGCCTACTTCGATGAAACAAGCCAGCCTTGCGGAAATTGCGACAACTGCCTGCAAGCCCCCGCCACGTGGGACGCCACCGACGCGGCGCGCATGGCGCTGAGCTGCGTCTACCGCTTTCACCAGAACGGCGGCCGGCGCTTCGGCGCGGGGCATTTGATCGACGTATTGCGCGGCAAGGCGACCGACAAGGTCGCGCAATTCGGTCACGAGCGGTTGAGCACCTTTGGCGTGGGCGCGGCCGTCAGCGAGACGCGCTGGCGCGGCGTGCTGCGTCAGCTGATTGCGCTGGGCCACTTGCGCACCGAAGGCGAATTCAACACCTATGAGTTGACCGAGAGTTCGCGCGACGTGTTGCGCGGCGGCGTGACGCTGCTGCTGCGCGAAGGCGACGATTCGCCCAAGCGCGGCGACGCCTCGCGCCGCAGCCGGGCCGCCAAGGGCGGAGCGGCGAAAGCCCCCGCGTCGCGCGGCGCACCCGCCGGCCTGGACGACCACGCCCAGACACTCTTTGCTGCGCTCAAAGCGTGGCGCGCCGAGGTCGCCCGCTCGCACAACCTGCCGGCGTTTGTCGTCTTTCACGACGCCACCTTGACCGAGATGGCGCGAACCCGGCCGCAAACCTCGGGTGAACTCGCGCAGATCAGCGGCGTCGGGGCGAAAAAGCTCGATGCCTACGGAGAGGAGATCTTGCGGGTGTTGAGGAGCGCTGAGGCAGGCTAAGGAATTTGGCAACTCGGAAAACGCCCGCACACGCATCGCATTCACCCCATAGACGAAGCTGGGCCGTATCAAGATTGCGCACCCACATGACTTCTGCGACTGAACCCACTGACGACGCTCTCATGGCCGCCTACGCCGCCGGCGATGCACGTGCCTTCGAGCAGATCTATGCACGCCATCACAGCGCGCTCTATCGCTTCGTGCGGCGCCTGCTCGGCAATGCCTTGGCGGCGCAGGTCGACGAGGTCTTCCAGGACACATGGCTGCGCGTCGTGCGCTCGCGCGACTCGTGGGCG
>JBEBHW010000264.1:0-5460 GCA_040081145.1 Burkholderiaceae bacterium | reverse complement strand
GTGGAAGAGGCGCTGCGGCAACGCTTTGGCGAGCAGTTCACGCGACTGAACAAGACGGCGGTGCAGGTGTGAACGCTGGTCGAGAAGCGCTGCTATGTGACGGCGAGGCAGCGCTTTTGAGTTTGGTGATGCTGGCCTGTTGATTCCGAACGACCGCGCATGAGGTATTCGCCTGCATGGCTGCCCGAGGGCGGCCATGCAGGCGAAGGCGATCGTGTTGAGCAGGTCTTGATGCCCCGACGCCGATGCGAGCGCATGGGTGGCGGCTGCACATGCCGACGTGACACGCGCAGCTCTTGCGCGGTACAACCTGGGCGATGCCGAAGTAGGCGGGCACGGCAACGGTCCACTGATGCCAGGAAGCTGAGGAAGACCGCGCCGCGCCCTACACCGTGCCGATGAAGGGGGTGCTGCAGCAGTGTTGCACCCTGGGACGATTCCGTCCAGCACCTTTGGCTTATCGCCCGAGGATGGACATGGACCGCGCAGCCCGCCTGTTCCTGTGCGCGCGGTGTCGCGACCAGGTGTTTTTGTGTTCGCACTGCGACCGCGGTCAGCGGTATTGCAGCCGGGCGTGTTCGAGCGTGAGTCGCGGTCAGCGACGCCGGGTGACGGCCCAGCGCTACCAGAGCAGCCGGGGCGGGCAACTCAAGCATGCCGCGCGCAGCGCGTGCTGGCGCCAGAGGCGACGGTCACAGTGTCAGGCCAGCGTGGTCGACAGCAATAAAGTGACGCACCAGGGTTGCCCGGTCGCGCTCGCCGATGCTTCACTGCTCGCATGCGAGACACCCAGCCCCTGCGAGGTTCACGAGCCCACCGGCCACACCGATTCGGCCCACGCCACGGTGTGGCCGAGTGCGGGCACGGCTGCATTCACCGTGCTGGTCTGCCGGCGCTGCACTCACCGGCTGCTGCCCCATGTGCGCCAGGGCTTCCTGCGTCCGCGCAGCGCACGCTGGCGAGGCGGTCATGACCATCCCCCTTGATCTGGCCGCACGCATCCAGCGGCTGTTCACCGTCGAGCGCTGGCGCGTGGGGACCATCGCGCGCCAGTTGCACGTGCACCGCGACACGGTGCGCCGCGTCCTGCGCGACCACGAGGTCGTGCCCCCAGGCACCCCGCTGCGCCCGTGCCTGGTCGATGCATACCGGGTCTTCATCCTGGAGACGCTGCAGAAGTACCCCACGCTCACCGCCAGCCGGCTGCATGACATGGTGTGCGAGCGCGGCTACGCAGGCCAAGCCAGCCACTTCCGCTACCTGGTGAGCACGCTGCGCCCGCGCCCACCGGCCGAGGCGTACCTGCGCCTGCGCACGCTGCCGGGCGAGCAGATGCAAGTGGATTGGGGTCACTTCGGGCACCTGCAGATCGGCCGCGCACGGCGCCCGTTGATGGGCTTCGTGATCGTGCTGAGCTACTCGCGACGCGTGTTCTTACGCTTTTGCCTGAACGCCCAGATGGACAGCTTTCTGCGTGGGCACGTCGAGGCGTTCGCCGCATTCGGCGGGACCGCCAGAACCCTGCTCTATGACAACCTGAAGAGCGTCGTGCTCGAACGCGTGGGCGAGGCCATTCGCTTCAACCCCGAGTTCCTGGCCTTCGCCCAACACTACCGCTTCGAGCCGCGTCCGGTGGCCGTGGCGCGCGGCAATGAGAAGGGCCGGGTCGAACGCCATATCGACTTCATTCGCAAATCCTTCTTCGCCGCTCGCGAGTTCACCGATGTGGCCGACCTGAACGCGCAGGCGCGCAGTTGGTGCGAGGGCAAGGCGTTGGACCGACCCTGGCCGCAGGACGACACGTTGACCGTACGCCAGGCCTTCGCGCTGGAGCAGCCGCGCCTGCTCGAGCTGCCCGCCACCGGCTACGCCCTGGGTGAGCGGCTGGAGGTCTCGGTAGCCAAGACCCCTTACGTGCGCTTTGATCTGAACGACTACACGGTGCCGCACACCCACGTGCAACGCACCCTGTCGGTGCTGGCCGACGAACAGCGCGTGCGCATCTTGGAGGGCCTCACCGAGCTGGCCAACCATGCGCGCAGTTTCGATCGTCATCAACAAATCGAGGATCCCGCCCACCTGCAGGCCCTGGTCCAGCACAAACGCAATGCGCGCGCGCACCGCGGCTGCGATGCGCTGGCCCAGGTCGCACCGGCCAGCACCGAGTTGCTGCAAATGGCCGCCCAGCACGGGCACAACCTGCGCAGCATCACCGCCGCGCTGCTGCGCCTGCTCGACCAGTACGGGGCCGCCTCGCTGCAGGCGGCGCTGCGTGAGGCCATCCAGCGCAAGGTGCCGCACCCCAACGCCGTGCGTCTGGCGCTGGAGCATGAGCGCGAACGCGCCGGCCGAGCTCCTGCGTTGGCCCTGGCATTGCCCGAGCACGTGACACGACGCGACGCGCCGATGCGCACGCATTCGCTGGCCTCCTACGACCGCCGCTATGACCACCCCCATAACACCCAGGACGCCAGCGATGAATAAGCCGACCTCACCCGAGCACCCCGTGGCTTCCCACGCCGAGCTGCGCGCGCAAGCCACCGAGCTGCGCCTGCACGGCCTGCTGGCGCACTGGGAGGAGTTGATGGGGCAGCCCCAGACCGAGCAGCGCGTGCGCCAGTGGTTGGGCTGGGAGAGCGCCGAGCGTGCGCATCGCAGCCTGGAGCGGCGTCTGCGCGATGCGCACATCGGCCGCTTCAAACCCCTGGCCGACTTCGACTGGGATTGGCCCAAGGAATGTGACCGAGAGGCGATCGAGGAATTGATGAGTCTGAAGTTCCTCACCGATGCCAGCTCGGTCGTGCTGTTCGGCCCCAACGGCGTTGGCAAGTCGATGGTGGCGGCCAACATCGGCCACCAGGCGGTGCTCCAAGGCCATACGGCGCTGTTCACCACGGCCGGCCAGATGCTCAGCGAGCTGGCCGCGCTGGACAGCGATTCGGCCCTGCGTCGGCGGCTGCAACACTACGCCGCACCGGACCTGCTGATCATCGACGAGGTGGGCTACCTGTCGTATTCGAATCGTCATGCCGACATGCTGTTCGAGCTGATCAGCCGGCGCTACCTGCACAAGAGCACGATCGTGACGACGAACAAGCGATTCGCCGACTGGGGCGAGGTCTTCCCCAACGCCGCCTGCGTGGTCTCCCTGGTGGACCGCCTGATGCACCGCGCGGAGGTGGTGCGCATCGACGCAGAGTCATACCGCCAGAAGGAAGCCGAAGAACGCGCCGCACAACGCGCAGCCGCGCGCAAGGCCGCGGCGCGCACCAAGCCCGCTTCAGCGCGCAAGCCCAGCGCGTGAGGTCCGCCTCGATGAGACCGCCGCCACGCAAACACAGGTCGCTACCGACCAATGCATTGGCGCTGCCTTCGCACTGGTCGCCCAAGCAGGCACTCGCCGTCTTCGAATGCCTGGAGCTGATGCGCGAGCAACTCTGGCTCGCCTACGCAGCAGACATCCAACGCGCCTGGCGCAATCAGCTTGTGCCCGATTCCGCCCCACGCGAACACGACCTCGATGCGCCGTTCTGAATCCGCAGCCGCGCCGCTCAACAAGCAGATGGCCCCTCGCGGGGCCATCTGCACTTCGTCATGTCAAACCCAAAACCGCGTCCTCACCGGCATCTACGTGCGGATCTACACCGTCGCTAACACTCAGTCTCGTAGTCGCGGCGCTCCAACTCTTCCATGAACGCGCGAAAGCTTGGGGCAAGTACCGAATACTCTGGTGCTGACCTAGAGAAGAAAACGATGCGTTCGTCGCTAGGAACATAAGCGTAGAAGTTTCCAAGACCGTCTTGTGCGAATAGTACTGCGCCCTTCAATTCACCCTGCTCGACTTGTCTGAGCCATTCGAATCTGAAACTTAGGTCTTCGTTGATATCACCGTAGCCCACGATTTGGAGCCAAGTCTTCAAATCCGTTGGCAGCTTAGCACCGGCTCTTTCCTCTGCGAGCGTGATATCGGCTTCAGCCACGGCCCGATACTGCGAAAAGATTGGCTTGGCCTTGAACCAGCTCTTTCGGGTGCGGCGCAGCAGGCGCTCAGCAAGGTCGCGAATTTTGGACGCCTAACGTGCGAGCTAACCGGCCCACAAGGGCCGCACAGGAGTAGACGATGAGCACAGAAGCTGATGGCCCTTGTGGGTCCGCGTTGAGCGAGGGGTTAGAGCGCATTGGTGCCATACGGAAGGAGTGCCAGAAGTGCGGATGCCCACACTGGAACGGCAACGGTTTTAGCACTGCCGATGCTCACCACGCATGGAAAGACGCGGATGGTACTTGGTACAACGGGCCTGCCGTTAGCGAAATGACGCATTCCTGCGCGCACTGCGGGTGGTCGCAAACCGTCAAAAAACGGCGCGGCAAAGTTGAGTCGGTTGTGTCGGATGCGCTCTAACGTATGAGGTAAGCCGCGCGCGGAGGGCGCAGCCCGGAGCGCGTCGGCTTGACCGAAAGGTTAGGCCGCATTCCGCGCCTTCGCTTCTGCCCTGCGGCTTGAATAGCCCTCGTAGCCATATTGAAGCACTTCGGTCATGAGGTCCGCAACGGTCTGAGGTGGCTTTCGCTCAGAGAGGATCGGTGGGGGCGGAGGGTGGCCCAACCACTCTTCCGACGATTCGAAACGATCATCCGCGTTCCCTTGATCAATGAGAAGCGTTTGAGGTAAGCCGCGTGCGGAGGCCGCAGGCCGGAGCACGTCGGCTTGACCGAAGGGTTGGGCGTCATTTTACGGAGGCAAGACACTGCCGCAGATTTCAAGGAGCTTACCTGACTGGAACCGCGCTCCGAGGGTGTGTTCTTCGTCCCAGCCGGTGGTGAGGCCAAATTCGGTTGTTAGCGTGCCGTCCCATCGGTGGAAGCGCTTGCAACTTGCTATGCTGCGCTCACACAATTCGAACGCTCCCGAGTCGACCAAGCCTATCGCTGGGTTCAGGAAATAGTCCATTACGAGGATCCACCGATCCACGCCAATGACAATCTTTGGTCTGATCCAGGGGCGTGACGGAGACAAATACCAACGAAACATGAGCCCAAACCCGGTTTGCAGCGGTGATGCTGGGGAATGCTTCGCTCTCGGGCGGAACCTCACCCGCAGCAAGAGCCTCGGCATATGGTTCGTAGTGCTCGAACAAGGCCTGTTCAATGATGGGGCGCCACGATGTGAACTGCGTCTGAAGTTCTCGCGCCATCGCTAGGGCCTGGGCATTTGGTTCCGACCGTGTGCCAGAAAGCACCAGCGGAACGGTTGTTCCGGGCTCCAACGCCAGCTGTCCCCGCCAATGGCCGCGCGAACGCACGAGCTCTCCGAGATGCGGATCTCGAAATGGGGGTGAGCTGAACAGGCCGAACATGATGTGAGCCAGTCGCTGACTATGACGCCCAACGTTTGAGGTGAGCCGCGCGCGGAGGGCGCAGCCCGGAGCGCGTCGGCTCGACCGAAGGGTTGGGCGTCAC
>JBEBHW010000263.1:0-5478 GCA_040081145.1 Burkholderiaceae bacterium | reverse complement strand
CCCGCACGCCGGGCATCTTTGCGGTGGGCGACGTGAACACGTATCCAGGAAAGAAGAAGCTCATTCTGTCGGGGTTTCACGAGGCGGCGCTGGCGGCATTCGGTGCCGCGACGTATGTCTTTCCCGGCAAGCAGATTCAGCTGCAGTACACGACCACGAGCCCGAAGCTGCACAAGATGTTGGGTGTGCAGGCGCCGGTCTTCGACTGAGAGCGCCGAGCGTCAATCACGCAGGGTCGCTGGAGCGGCCCATTCTTTTGGCTGATAATTCCCCCGCGGCGCTGCCTGCGTCGCATCCGCTAGGGGTGTTGAGCCGTCACCGACGGTTCGACTGAGAAAGTCCCTTTGAACCTGACTGAGGTAATCCTCGCGCAGGGAAGCTTGTTCCGGGTCGCCGTGTCCTGCGGCAACTGCCGATTCCAGCCGACCTGCCATCGACGTGTGGAGAATACGATGGCAAGACTTCGTTCGCACTCGACGTGCAGGGCCGTTGTTGCCTGCATCGTCGGCCTCAGTGGCACGACGGCACAGGCGCAGACCGAGGCCACCCAACTCGCCCCCGTCGTCGTGACAGGGCGTGCCCTGGTGACGTTGGAAGCCTCGGGCTGGGGCGAGACCGCCTTGTCCCGCCTGCCATTGCAGGCCAGTGTGTTCAGCGCGGAACAGATCAAGGACTCCGGCGCGAAGCGCCTGTCGGACCTGATCGGCTTTGACCCGGCATTGAGCGATGCGTACAACGCCGAAGGCTATTGGGATTTTCTGACCGTGCGCGGCTTCGTTCTCGACAACCGCTACAACTACCGCCGCGACGGCATGCCGATCAATGCAGAGACGTCGATCCCGCTGGACAACAAGGCGCGCATCGAGGTTTTGAAAGGCCTGAGCGGCATGCAAGCCGGCACCAGCGCGCCTGGCGGCTTGGTGAACTTTGTCGTGAAGCGCCCCCTGGATGCACCGTTGAATTCTGCAGCGCTCGAGTGGCGCGAGCGCGGCACCGTCACGGGCGCTATCGACCTGGGCCGTCGCTTCGGCGAGGCCGACGCATTCGGCCTGCGCCTGAACGTCGCCGCCGCGACGCTTGATCCGCCGCGGCGCAACGCGAAGGGCGAGCGTCACGTCGTCGCCTTGGCGGGTGACTGGCGGTTGAGCGGTGCTACACGCGTCGAACTCGAGGGCGAGACGAGCCGTCGCTCGCAACCCAGCGTGCCGGGTTTCAGCATGCTCGGCAATACCGTCCCCGACGCGCGCAACATCGACCCGCGCATCAACCTGAACAACCAGTCATGGACGAAGCCTGTCGTGCTCGAGGGCGACACGGCGTCACTGCGGGTTACGCACCGGCTCGATGCGGACTGGACACTTTCGGCCCATGGCATGACGCAGCGCTTGCGCAGCAGCGATCGCATCGCGTTTCCATTCGGCGTCTTCGATCCGAACACGTTCTTCTGCAGCCCCTGCAACCGCTTCGCCGCGGACGGCACGTTCACTCTGTGGGAATTCGCCAGCGACAACGAACGGCGCCGCACCGATGCGCTGGACGGTTCGATTTCCGGCAAGTTTGCGACGGGGCCTCTGCGGCATCGGGTCCAGGCCGGAATGCTGCGTTCGATCTACCGTGCCCGCTTTGGCAAGCAGACGTTTGACATCGCTGGAACCGGCAACGTCGCGGGAACGGCGCAGACCCCGCCATCGGCGGGCTTTCTCGACGAAAACACGAACCGCGACGAACAATCGAGCGAACTGCACCTGCGTGACGCACTGAGCGTCGACGACACCGCCACGCTGTGGCTCGGCCTGCGCCGCACGGAGTTGCATCGCAGCAGCGTGCGTACCGACGGCTCGCGCCCGATCGACAATGCGCAAGCCCTCACCGTGCCCTTTGTCGCTGCAAGCCGTCAAATGAATCCCGACCACATGCTCTACGCGAGTTGGGGGCAGGGGATCGAATCGGAAGTCGTACCGAATCTACCGCTGTACACGAATCGCGGCGAGGCACTTTCCGCGCTGAAGAGTCGGCAGTTCGAAGCCGGCGTGAAGGGCGCCAGCGAACGCTTCGAATGGGGTGTCGCGGGCTTTGACATCGTTCGACCCACTTTCATCGACATCGGGTCTTGCGATGCGGATGACACGTGCACTCGCCGCATCGACGGCAACGTGCACCACCGAGGCATTGAGGTGACGGTTGCCGGGCGCCTCGACGCGTGGACCCTGCGAGGGGGCACCCAGTGGCTGCGCGCCCGGCGTGAGGGCAGTCAACAGCCTGCGCTGAACGGACTCCAACCGACCAACGTGCCCTCGCTGACCGTCAAGGCCCAGCTTGGATACGCCGTTGCGGCGTGGCCGGGCTTGAGTCTGACGGCGAGTGCGGTGCGAGAAAGCAGTCGCAAAGTGCTGCCCGACAACAGCGCAACGATTCCCGGCTACACGCGAATTGACGCTGCGTTGCGCTATGAGACCAAGGTCGATTCGACGGCATTGACCTGGCGCGCCGGTGTCGACAACCTCACTGACGCACGCGCATGGAAAGAGTCGCCCTACCAATTCAGCCACGTCTATTTGTTCCCACTCGCGCCGCGCACTTGGCGTCTCTCGGTACAAGCCGATCTCTGAGTCACTAGGCGCTGGCTATAATTCGAGGCTGTTCCTCGATAGCTCAGTTGGTAGAGCGCCGGACTGTTAATCCGTAGGTCCCTGGTTCGAGCCCAGGTCGAGGAGCCAATAAAATCAAGGGGTTGCGTGCGAGCGCAACCCCTTTTTCGTTGGCGGAGAGCCCGGATATCAGACAGTTGTCTGATATTTTGTATCTGCGCAACGCGATGAGTTGGTACTGGGTCAGGCGCTTCATTGCAGCAACAGGTTGCCATAGGTCAGTCCTGAGCAGCGATGATCGGCGTCTCTCGCGCGGGCTCGGAAGAGCGATTCCGGCGTTCATCATGGCCCACATTCAGACTGCTCGCGACACCTTGTTCGGGGCGACGATTCCGCGCCAACGCGACTTGACGTAGCGTTCGGTGGTGGTCACCGAGTCGTGTCCACACAGCACCTGAATTTGCTCCAGTGGGACACCGGACTGCCACATGTCGGTGGCTCCCTTTCCCTTCATGTCGTAGAAGCCCCAACTCGGCATTTCGGCCAAAGGGCCCTTTCCCGCCGCATGCGTCTCGCGCACTGCAGCTTGCCGACGCTTCAGCATGGCGCACAGCCCGTCGTACGTATAGGGCCTGCCGTCACGACGGTGGATCAGGGTCAGGCCAGTGACGATCTTCGGGGCGGGACTCTCACCATCCATCTTGGCCGGCAGAGACTTCAGCGCCTCCAGTACTGCGTCGATCTCTGGCGTGATTTCGATATCAACGGCTGCGCCAGTCTTGCCCTGGCGAGTTCGGATGATGCGTACGAGCTGGCCTGCGGTGTCGCGTCGCTCCGTGAGATTTCGCGGTGTCCAGCCGATGATGTCCTCAGGGCGTTGCAGCGTTCGGTAAACCAGCTCCGCCATCGCCCGAACCTGTATTGGTGCCGTCGCCAGTGTGGCGAGCATTTCCTCGTCCTCGACGTAGCGGTCGCGCTTCGTTTCCTTGTTGCGCCTGACGCCCTTGCAGGGGTTTGACTTCACGGCCGCCTGGCCGGTTCGGATGAGCCAGGTGAACATGGACGACAGGCACGCCTTCTCGCGGTTCGCCCGCACGCCGCGGCCGAGTTCGAGGTTCGTGTCCAGGTACTCAGCGACGTGCGACGGCTCGATGCCGATCGGATACATGGCCCCGAAAAAGGCCTTCAGCGGTTCTGAGTCCCTCGTGTAGTCCTCCAGCGTCCGCGGCGCCAGATCGCGTGCGCCGACGCGGCGTCGGCAGGCACAGAGGAACTCGTCGAGGTAGAAAGATGTCGTGCCATAGGCAACATCCAGTCCGTTCACGATCTCGGCCGCGCGCCGCTTGACTGCCTCGAGGTCGCGACCCAAATGCTCCCAGCGCCCCGCAGGATGGTGGTAGTAGAAGGCACCGTGCTTAGCGTAGACGCGCTGCGGCAGGTTCAGTGGATTGTGTTGTCTTCGGCGTCCCATGGACCCGTCCACGTTGCAGCAAGGTGATCAGGGTGGACCGGCTAGGCTGCTGCTGCGAGGCGCTTCCCGGCGTATCGATCGTGTTTGGCGGGCTTGCCGCCCTTCGGCCGGACAAGACCGCTTCAGCGTGACAGCGTATCACTACAGGCCGGCCGTTGGGCTTCAGGGTGACGGTGAGACCGATCGCGCGCAGGTACCGCACCTGTGCGGCCGGCTGGGTCAGCGGAGCGCACAGATCGGCGATTTCTGAGTCGGAGAGGTACATCACGGCAAGAACGCAGGTGCTGGCAAAGCATGCTGGTATCGGCTGAGTTGCATAGCTCGCCTCCGAGCGAAGAATTGGAAGAGGGCGGCACGTCATCTTGCCCGCGAAGAGCGCGTACGCAAGTGCGGTGCCGCGCCGTTTGCTGAGCGGATGGAAAATGCAGGCCACGCCGTGCCGACCCGTGACTGCAGAGGTGATTGCCGAGGCCGTCGGCTATCTGGGATTCAGGTGTTCGACGGCGGCTTGCCTTGTCCGTCCCGCATTCGCAGATTGGAGACTGCGCAGGTTGGGTTGGCGGTGAAGGTGACGACTCGAGATCAGCAGCTCGATTCAACTTCATCGCGGCGTCACTGACAAGGACGCATTCAAGAGCGGGTCACGACCGCAAACGGGCGCGTACGACTCAACGTCGTCGGAGCAGCGCCTGCCCACAAAACACGGCTCACAGACCGGGTGCCGTTGCGAATGGGCGATGTGATTTGAGCGATCCCGAGTTGCTTCGTCAAGGGTGTTACATCGGTGTCGCAGCGGATTCGGTGCGGCGTCGACAAGTTGATTGGGCGACGTCCGAGCGCTCCCTGAGCAGCGTCGCGTTGCCGCTGATGCCTGAGGCGGACCTGCGTGTCGAGCGATGCCACTGTGTCGCTTCGCAGGGCCAAAACCCATGGCAAGAAATGTGGGATTTCCGCTGGCGCGCAGCTACCGGCCGGTGAACACTGGGCCTTGACTGACCGCTGGCATTCACGGTCGGCGTGGAACGCAATCAGCCGACGGAACACGCGATGAGGCCGGAGACGATCACCAAGGCCACGACGATGTTGACCAGCGTCTTGCGTGACGGCGTGACCTACCGCGAGGCCGGCGCGCCGTACGGATTGGGGCGCTCGACCGTAGAGCGCACGATCAAGGCCCTGGTGCTGCAGGTGGCCAGGGAACAAGGCATTCCGGCGCTGGACGAAGACGCGCTGATATCGCTGACGCGCCTGCGCCAGTTTCGCGAGCCGGTCCTGCAGGCGGTGCGCGACTACACGCCGAGCACGAACCGACCGAAACGAACCCACCTCGGGCCCGAAGAGATCGCCGCCGGCGCCAGCCGCGTGCGCAAGCGCAGCGACAACCCGCACCGCGACGTGGCGCTGATCTTCGTGTTGTTC
>JBEBHW010000262.1:0-5492 GCA_040081145.1 Burkholderiaceae bacterium | reverse complement strand
TCTTTGATGAACGCCAGGTACTTCTGCTCCGTCTCGGGGGCGAACTGCTCGCGTTCGATTTGCTGCTCGAGCACGTACATCAGGTGCACCGGATTGGCGGCAATCTCGGTGCTGTCGAAGTTGAAGACCTTGGACAGGATCTTGAAGGCGAACCGCGTGGACACGCCGCTCATGCCTTCGTCGACGCCGGCATAGTCTCGGTACTCTTGAAAGCTCTTGGCGCGCGGGTCCGTGTCTTTCAGGTTCTCGCCGTCGTAGACAAGCATTTTCGAGTACAAGCTCGAATTCTCCGGCTCCTTCAATCGGGTCAGGACGGCGAATTGAGACATCATCTTCAAGGTGCCTGGTGCACAGGTTGCCTTGAACAGCGATGAGCCGCGCAACAGCTTTTCATAAATCTTGATTTCTTCGCTGACGCGCAGGCAATACGGCACCTTGACGATGTAGATGCGGTCCAGGAAGGCTTCGTTGTTCTTGTTGTTGCGAAACGCCTTCCATTCGCTTTCGTTCGAGTGGGCAAGAACGACGCCGTCGAATGGAATTGCACCAAAGCCTTCAGTGCCCTTGAAGTTGCTCTCCTGGGTTGCCGTCAGCAGGGGGTGTAGCACCTTGATGGGCGCCTTGAACATCTCGACGAATTCGAGCAGCCCTTGGTTGGCCAAGCACAGGCCGCCGGAAAAACTGTAGGCGTCCGGATCGTCTTGAGCGAAGGTTTCAAGCTTGCGGATGTCCACTTTACCCACCAGGGAAGAGATGTCCTGGTTGTTCTCGTCGCCCGGTTCGGTCTTTGCGATCCCGATTTGCTTGAGAACCGAGGGGTAACGCCGGACGACCTTGAAGCGCCGAATGTCGCCGCCGTACTCCTCAAGTCGTTTCACGGCCCAAGGCGACAGGACGCGCTGCAGGTAGCGCCGCGGAATACCGTATTCCTTTTCGAGGATTTGACCATCCTCACCGGGATCGAACAGCCCGAGAGGCGACTCGTTCACCGGCGAGCCTTTGATTGCGTAGAAAGGAACTTCCTGCATCAGGGCCTTGAGGCGTTCGGCGATCGACGATTTGCCGCCGCCGACGGGCCCAAGCAAGTAGAGAATCTGTTTTTTCTCCTCAAGCCCTTGCGCGGCGTGGCGGAAGTAGCTGACCACTTGCTCGATCGCGTCTTCCATGCCATAGAACTCGGCGAACGCGGGATAGATTTTGATGATCTTGTTGGCAAACAGGCGCGACAGCCGTGGCTCGGAGCGCGTGTCGACTTGCTGCGGCTCGCCGATTGCCTTGAGCATTCGCTCTGCCGCGGTGGCATACGCCAGCGGGTTGCGCTTGCATTCGGCGAGGTAGTCCTCGAGCGACATCTCCTCTTCTCGGGTGCGCTCGAATCTTGCCGCGAAGTTACTGATCACATTCATGCTGATCTCCTAGACATCGGAAGCACAGCGCGGCCCCAGGCGGGAGCGCGGTGAGGGAAGTTCTGATGGCGTCCACCGGGCGCCATCAGAGCTTTCCTTGTCAAGTCAGCAAGGATGCGGGATTGACTCTGATCGAATTGCGAATTGCGAATCAGCCGAGATGCAAGGCAATTGCCTGGCACTTCGCGCATCGCTGTGTCAGTTGCTCAAATTGTCGGTACACAACGCATGTGGCCTGAATACGGTTGAATCAGAAAACCCCATGGAGAGCATATTCCTGCGCAAAGTTCCGCATTTTCGCAGGCGTTGCCGGGCGTGTTGCTGTTGCTTACGGCGCGCGCAGTGAGCGGTGGCGTCGAGTCAGGCGGCCGGGAGGCCCAATTTTTCGAGCAGGCCGTTGAGTTCGTCCAGGGAGCCGAACTGAATCGCGACCTCCCCTTGTTCCCCGCGGCGAGTGCGCCTCTTGATGCGAATTTCAACGCTTGCAAGCAGGGCATCGGACAAGACCTGCTCAATCCGGTCAAGCTCGCGCGGCTTGTCCCTCTTGACACGCAGGAGTGGCGACTGGCGTCCCCGCATCCCCCCGCCGCGTGCGACCAGTCGCTCCGCCTCTCTGACACTCATGCCCTTGGCGATGACTTCGCGCGCGCTCAGGATCTGCTGAGCGCTGTCCAGGGGGAGCAGGGCGCGCGCGTGTCCCATTTCCAACTCGCCGCTGAGCAGCAGGTGTTGAACCGGCTCCGCCAGGTTGAGCAGGCGCAGCAAGTTGCTTGCGGCACTTCGCGAGCGCCCGACGGCCTGTGCCGCCTGCTCATGGGTGAGGCCGAATTCCGTCGTCAGGCGTTTCAGGCCTTGCGCTTCTTCAAGGGGGTTGAGGTCTTCGCGCTGAATGTTCTCGATCAATGACATTGCCGCGGCGGCTTCGTCCGGAACTTGCCTGATCAATACCGGGACTTCGTCCAAGCCGGCAATCTTCGCAGCGCGCGCTCTGCGCTCCCCGGCGATGATCTCAAAGCGGTCTTGCGCTACGGCCCGAACGAGTATCGGCTGCATCACGCCCTGGGACTCGATGCTGCGCGCGAGCTCTTGCAGCGAAGCGTCGTCCATGCGGGTGCGCGGTTGATACCTGCCAGGCTGCAGTTGAGCAAGCTTGAGCTGGCGCAGCGTTCCTGAAGGCTCGCCGCCCGGTGACGTGCCAGCGTCGCGCACGCGAGGCCCGAGCAGCGCTTCGAGGCCCATGCCGAGTCCCTTGGGTTTCTTGGTGACCATGGCGGAATTGTCAACGATGAAGTGTTCCGCGCTCGCCGCCCTCCTGGCGCTTGGGCCAGTCGGCAGTGGCGACAGGTTTTCCTCGACAATGCAGGTCGAGCCGCACGCGAAGGGAATTGCGATGAAACACCGGGTGTATGTCGATGGTCAAGAAGGCACGACGGGCCTGCGAATCCACGAGTACCTCGCGCGACGCGACGATATCGAGCTGCTGCGAATCGACGCCGACAAGCGCAAAGACAGCGCCATGCGCGCCGAACTGCTCAACGCCGCCGACGTGGCTTTCCTGTGCCTGCCCGATGTGGCCGCGCGCGAGGCCGTGGCCTTGGTGCGAAACCCGAAGACGTGCCTGATCGACGCGAGTACCGCGCATCGCACTGACCCGACGTGGGTGTTCGGCTTGCCCGAACTCGCCCCAGGCCAGCGCGAGAAGATTCGCGCGTCCAAGCGCATCGCCAATCCGGGGTGCCATGCACTCGCGTTCATCGTCTTGCTTCGCCCTTTGGTTGATGCGCGCCTCGTGAGGCCGGATGCGGCAATCTCGGCCTCGTCGATCACCGGCTATTCAGGCGGTGGCAAAAAATTGATCGAGCTGTACGAGAGTGCGATCGACCCGAAACTGGGCTCGCCACGCCCGTATTCGCTGAAGTTCGCGCACAAGCACCTGCCCGAGATGGCGGCCCACACGGGATTGCGCTCGCCTCCCCTGTTCATGCCCATTGTGGCGAACTACTACAAGGGGTTGGCCGTTACGGTACCTCTGCATTTGCCCCAACTCGGCGCGGGGGTGACAGGGGCGGCCTTGCAGCAGGCGTTTGAGCGGCGCTATCGGGCCGAGCCGTTCATCCGCGTGCATGCGATGCCGAGCGAAGCGAATCCTGCAGCGGAATACTTCGACGTTCAAGGATGTAACGACACGAACCGCGTCGACATCTTCGTCTTTTCAAATCAAGGCCAAGCCCTGTTGATCGCGCGTCTGGACAACTTGGGGAAGGGCGCGAGCGGAGCAGCGGTGCAAGCGATGAACGTGCATCTGGGCGTCGAGGAGACGATGGGGCTGTAGCGCCCGAGCGGCTCAGGCCGCCACGGGGTCGCGGGCACGGTAGTGGTAACTGTAGCCGTCGATGAAGCCGAGCCTGAAGTAGACGGCACGTGCGGGCGCGTTGTCCGAGTCGACCTGCAGGTAGGCGTGGGCAGCGCCGCGGTTGCGAGCCGTGACCAAGAGGTGCTCGCAAAGCCGGCGCGCCAGGCCGCGATCCCGTGCAAAGGGTGCGGTGAAGATGTCGTACAGCCCGACCAGATCGGCTTCGATGGCGAACTGACCGCACGCCAACACTTCATCGTGCTCGCGCAGCTCGAAGGCTGTGAACGGCACCGGTGCGTTGGCCAGCCGTTGTGCGTGTGCTTGGCGTTGCGACAGCGGCGAGCCGCGCAGAGCGCCCACGCGCTGGGCGAAGGGCTCAAGGGCAATTTCTCGAATACTGCATTCGGCGGGTAGCGGTGGGCTTTCGATTGCGCTGAAGTCGCCCAGCACCATCACCCGGGTGTCGTCGAAGCGCTGCAGGCCTTGCGTGGCGAGGTGGGCGTCGAGCGTGGCGGGCAAGGTGAATGGGGTGATCCGAAAAATCAGCGGCAATCCCGCTGCGGCGAAGACCTTGGCGCACTCGTCCAACTTCTGCTCGATCGGCCGCTGTCCCTGCGCAACGGCGTTGACGCAGCGCGCACGCTTGGCTTTGCCTTGGGAATATCGCAGGAGCCAGCCGTCCATCCAGCGCTGTTGCGGTGGCGCACTGGCGTTCAAGCCGGCATCCTCGATGCGCGCAAGCAGCGCCGGGTCGAGGTCGGCGTCGTTCAAGAGGATGGAGTCACTTCGTGCCAAGCCGCTTCACCATTTCGTGGGCAAACTCGATAAACGATTGGGCGCCTTTGGACGCCGGATCGAAAACCACGCCCGGAAGTCCGTAACTCGGCGCCTCGGCCAACCGGACGTTGCGCGGAATCACGGTGTCGAAGACTTTCTCGCCGAAGTGCTGTTTGAGTTGCTCGCTGACCTGCTGCTGCAAGGTGATTCGGGGGTCGAACATGACGCGCAACAGGCCGATCAGCTGAAGCTGCGGATTCAGGTTGGCGTGCACCTGCTTGATGGTGTTCACCAGATCGGAAAGGCCCTCGAGTGCGAAATACTCGCACTGCATCGGCACGACTACGCCGTGAGCGCTGCACAAGCCATTCAGCGTCAGGAGGTTGAGCGACGGCGGGCAGTCGATGAGAACGAAGTCGTATTCGCCTTCGACGACGCATAGCGCGCGCTTGAGGCGCTGGTCGCGTCGCTCGAGCGGAACCAGTTCAACCTCCGCGCCGGCGAGTTCGCGGTTCGCCCCGACCACGTCGTAGCCGACCTTTGCGCTTCGTTGGCGTGCTTCGGCGATGGAGGCGTTTTCCAGAAGAACATCGTAAACGCTCAGCTCGAGTCCGCGCTTGTCGATGCCCGATCCCATCGTCGCGTTGCCTTGCGGATCGAGATCGATGACCAGGACACGCTTGTCGATCCGCGCCAGTCCAGCGGCGAGGTTGACCGTCGTCGTCGTTTTGCCGACGCCGCCTTTTTGATTGGCGACGCAGAATATTCGGGCCATGGTTCGGGGCAAGGCGGATCCGCTCCAGACGGCTCGGACAGCGCTGTTCGGTTGCGTAGTGACTATTGTCGCCGCCGGATCCAGATCAAGCAGCGGTGTGCCTCCAGACCCGGGACGCGGAGTGGTTCCACGTGAAACACTTCTGTATTGCCGGGCATGACCCTCAACTCGTCGTCCTGTC
>JBEBHW010000261.1:0-5498 GCA_040081145.1 Burkholderiaceae bacterium | reverse complement strand
GATCAGCAGGATGCTGTTGCGCGCCGCGATGCCCAGCACCGTGACCATGCCCACCAGCGAGCCGAGCGAGATGACCCGGTCGCCGGCGTAGGCGGCGAGCACACCGCCGACCAGCGCCGCCGGCAACGCCAGGAAGATCAGACTCGCCAGGCGCCAGCTGTGCAGCGAGGCGTGCAGGATCAGGAAGATGGCGACGGCAACGATGAGCGAGGCGCTGAGCAGGTTGGCTCGCGCTGCCTGGCGTTCCTTGTACTCGCCGAGCAATTGCGCGTAGTGGCCGAGCGGGAACTGAATCTTCTCGAGGCGCGCACCAACGTCGTTGGCGACCGACCCCAGGTCGCGGCCACGCACGTTGCCGTGAACGTCGATGCGCCGCGAGTTGTTCTCGCGCCGGATCTTGTTCGGCGTCGTCTCCATCGTCACGTCGGCCACGTCGGCCAGGCGCACCCGGCCGCCGTAAGGCGTGTCGATGAGGAATTCCTTCATGTCGCTGAGGTTGTTGCGCGACTCCGGGTCGGTCCAGACGAACACGTCGTAGACTTTTCCTTCCTTGTGGATGTCCGTCACCTCCAGGCCCGACATCAGATAGTTCACGACACGCCGCACGTCGCCCGGCTTGAGGCCGTAGCGCGCCGCCTCTTCGAGCTTGACCTTGACTTCGATCTGCGGAACGCCGACCGATTGCTCCATGTGCAGGTCGATCAGGCCGGGGACGTCTTTCATCGCGTCTTCCACGAGCTTGGCGCTCTTGCGCAGGCCCGGCAAGTCGGGGCCGAAGATGCGGATCACGACGGTCTCGCCGGAGCCGGTCAGCACCTCTTTGATGCGCTCTTTCAGGTAGGTCTGGACGTCACGGTACAGGCCCGGGTAGCCCGAGACCGCGCCCTCGATGCTCGCGCGCGTCTTGTCATAGTCGACTTTGGGGTCGACGCTGATCCAGTTCTCCGTGAAGTTGATGCCATAGGGTTCGTCGCCGCCCACCGCGCGCCCGATGTGTGCGCCGAAATTTCGGACCCCCGGAATGGCGCGCAACTCGCGGCTCGCCGACTGCGTGATGCGGAAGGTTTCCGGATGCGACGTCCCTTCTGCCGGAACCCAGTGCATGAGGAAGTCGCGCTCCTTGAACTCGGGCAGCAGCGCCGCGCCGAGGAAGGGCCAGACGCCCAGGCCGGCGATGAGGATCGCGAAGCCGGTCGCGTAGGCGACACGCGGGCCTTTGACGACTCGCTCGAGCAGCCTTGCGTAGTGGCGCTTCAGCCACGGAACCAGCGGTGACTCGCGCTTTTCGATGCCCGCCCGGTCGAGCAGGATCAGGCAGAGCGCCGGCGTGACGGTCAGCGCCACCACCATCGAGGCGAGCATGGCCAGGATGAAGGCGAGCGCGAGCGGCTCGAAAAACGCCCCGGCCAGGCCGCTCATGAAGAACACCGGCGTCACGGCCAGCGCGATGATCAGCGTCGCTTGCCAGATGGCAGGTCGCACTTCGAGCGAAGCTTCGAGAACGATGCGCGCCGTCGTCTTGGTGCTGCCGGCCTGGCGGTGCTGGCGCAGGCGTCGCACGACGTTTTCGACGTCGATGATGGCGTCGTCGACGACCGAGCCGAGCGCGACGACGAACCCCGCCAGCACCATCGTGTTGATCGTCGCTCCCATCAGGTAGAGCACCAGACCGGCGGCGATGAGCGACAGCGGAATCGCGATCACGCTGATCAGCGCGACGCGCCACTCGAACAGGAAGGCGCCGAGCACCAGGATCACGAGGACCGAGCCGGTGATCAGCGCGATCGTCAGGTTGTCCATCGACGTTTCGATGAACGTCGCCGGCCGAAAGATCGTGGAGTCGATCTCGATGCCGGGTAAGCCGGGCTTCAAGTTCGCGAGCGCTTCCTCGATGCCGCGTGTCACGTCCAGCGTGTTCGCCCAGGGGAGCTTCTCGACGATCATCATGATGCCGCGCTCGTCGTTGATCACGGCGTCGCCGACGAGCGGCCAGGTGTCCCAAGCCACGTTGCCGATGTCACGCAGGCGCGGCGGGTCGGCGCGCCCGCGGATCGAAATCGGCACCTCGGCCAGGTGTTCGATCGAATAGACGGGCGCCTTGTTGTGGATGCTGATGCGCTGATTCGGCGTGTCGATCAGACCGTCGACGCGCGCCTTGCCGCCCGAGGTGTAGCCGAGCATTCCCACGTCGAGCGCGTCGGACGTCGTTTCCATCACCTGATCGAGCGTCACACCCTGGGCGCGCATCAGGCCCGGGTCGACCTGCACCTGCAGCGACTTGATGCGGTCGCCCCACATCGGAACGTTGGCCACGCCGGGCACCGTCATCAGCTTGAACTTGATCGTCCAGTAGGCGATCATCGACAAGTCCATCTGGTCGTAGACCTTGGACGACAGGCCGATCTTCATGACGCGGCTCGTCGACGACAAGGGCTGCAGGATCACCGGCATTCCCGACGACTTGGGCAGTTCGGCGATCGCAAGCTTGAGGCGTTCGTTGACACGTTGGCGCGCATCCAGCAGGTCGGTGTGCGGCTTGAACAGCAGCACCACCTGCGACAAGCCCGTCACCGACGCGGAGCGCACGTATTCGATGCCGGGCACGCCGCGCATCATGTCTTCCATCGGGATCGTGATCAGCTCTTCGACCTCGTTGGCCGTCATGCCCGGCCCTTCGGTCTGGATCTCCACCTTCGGCGGCGCAAACTCCGGGAACACGTCGACCGGCATCTTGCGCAGCTGCTGCGTGCCGAACAGGATCAGCGACGCTGCCGCGGCCAGCACCAGGAAGCGGAACTTCAGGCTCGAGCCGATGATCCAGTTGAACATTTGCGAACCCCTTGGCCAGGCGATGAGAGGTGAGGCATGTGCCCCGCGTACAAATTCTTACGAATGTGGGCGCGAGCCCGATTGACGAAACGCAATAGATGTCAAGAACGAGTCGACCGTGCGGCACGAGGCCTAACGACACACTCGCGTAGCATGAGTCTGCCTCGCCCGGGGCGGCGGGATAATCCAGCCTCAACGGGAGAGCGAATGAAAATCACCTTCCTGGGTGCGGCCGACACCGTCACCGGCTCCAAACACCTGATCGACGCCGCCGGTGCGCGCGTGCTGCTCGATTGCGGTTTGTTCCAGGGGTTCAAGCTGCTGCGCGAGCGCAACTGGGCGGCGCCAGCGGTGGCGCCGCAAAGCATCGATGCCGTGGTGCTGAGCCACGCCCACCTCGACCACAGCGGCTGGCTGCCCGGGCTCGTGAGACTTGGCTTCAAGGGGCCGGTCTATGCGAGCGCGGCGACGTGCGACCTGGCCGAAGTGCTGCTGCTGGACAGCGCGCACTTGCAGGAAGAAGACGCACGGCGCGCGAATCGTGGCGGTTGGTCACGCCACGAACCGGCATTGCCGCTCTACAGCGTGGCGGACGCAAAACGCGCCATCGCCAAGCTGGTTCCGGTGGCGGCCGGGCGCACGGTGCGCGCGGGCGACGTGGTGGTCGGCTTGACGCCCGTAGGGCATCTGCTCGGCGCCAATGCGCTCACGCTGCGCGCTGCGGGCCGCACGCTCGTTTTCTCGGGCGACCTCGGCCGCGCCGACGACCTGCTGATGCCGCCGCCGCGGCACGTCGACCACGCCGACGTGTTGTTGATCGAATCGACCTACGGCAACCGCGTGCACCCGCCCGAGGACGTGCAGCTGCGCCTGGGCACAATCATCCGTGCGACCGTCAAGCGCGGCGGCAGCGTTCTGCTGCCTTCATTCGCGGTGGGCCGCGCGCAGGCGCTGCTGCTCGTGCTGCAACGCCTGAAGGCCGCGGGCGAAGTGCCGGCCGAGCTGCCGATCTTTCTCGACAGCCCGATGGCCACTGCGGCCACGGCGCTGTACCAGCGGCATCGCAAGCTGCTGCGCATCGGCGCACGCGAAGCGGCCGGTCTCACCGACGACGTCACTTTGGTCGGGTCGCCGCAGGAGTCACAGCGCCTGACCCGCTCGCGTTGGCCGAAAGTCGTCATTTCAGCTTCGGGAATGGCCACCGGCGGGCGCGTGCTGCACCACTTGAAGGCAATGGCGCCGAACCCGCGCAACGCGATCGTCTTTCCCGGCTTTCAGGTCGGCGGAACGCGCGGCGCGACCCTCATCGCCGGTGCAAAGGAAGTGAAGATTCACGGCGAATACATCGCCGTGAAGGCGCAGGTGAGCCACCTCGAGGGGTTCTCGGGCCACGCTGACGCGCAAGGGTTGATGAACTGGCTGCGCGGCTTTGACGCCGCGCCCGATCAGACTTTCGTCGTGCACGGCGAGCCCGCAGCGGCTGACGCGCTGCGCCTGCGCATCAAAGACGAACTCGGCTGGCGTGTCGCGGTGCCCGAGCACGGCGCGACGGTGCAGGTTTGAGCGCCGCGCTGGCGCGCCGCCGCTCCCCGCGTGCCGACCTTCAGCCCAAGTGATCTCGAGTGGGCAGGCTCCAGAGCCACCAGACCACCGCGGTGCAGGCCAGCGCCGGCATCCAGCGCCACGGCGTGGGCAGGAACCACCAGGACATCGCGCTGCTGACCGCCATCATCGACGTGGCGAACTGTTTGACGCGCAGCGACACCGCGTGATGCTCGCGCCAGTCGCGAATGTGCGGGCCGAAGCGCGGGTGTTCGAGCATCCAGCGTTCGCAGCGCCGACAACTGCGCGAAAAGCAGAAGGCCGCGAACAGCAGGAACGGAACCGTCGGCAGCAACGGCAGGAACAGCCCCACTACGGCCAGCAGTACGGCAAGGCAGCCCAGGACGAACCAGAAGACGCGGCGCGTCTGCTCCATGCTGGGTTCCCGCCTGCGTTGGGGGGTGGCCGCGCCGCGGGCTCGCTCAGCCGAGCAAGGTTTGCGGCGCCGTGTACTCGTGGCCGAGCGCTTTGGCGACGGCCTCGTAAGTGACCCGGCCTGCCGCCACGTTGAGCCCGGCGCGCAAGTGGGGGTTGTCGCGCAGCGCCTGGCGCCAGCCCTTGTCCGCGAGCGCCAGCGCGTGAACGATCGTGGCGTTGTTCAACGCGAACGTCGACGTGCGTGCCACAGCGCCGGGCATGTTTGCGACGCAGTAGTGAACGACGCCGTCGACTTGATACGTCGGCTCGGCGTGGGTGGTGGCGTGCGACGTCTCGAAGCAGCCCCCCTGGTCGATCGCGACATCGACGACGACAGCGCCCTTCTTCATGCGCGCCACCATCTCGCGGGTCACGAGTTTGGGGGCCGCCGCGCCGGGAATCAGCACGCCGCCGATCACCAGGTCGGCGCCGAGCACGCAGTCCTCGACGCTGTACGCCGTGGAGAACAGCGTGCTGATGCGGTTCCCGAACACCAGGTCGAGGTGGCGCAGCTGCTGCACGGAGGTGTCCAGCACCGACACGCGGGCGCCCATGCCCACCGCCATCTGCAAGGCGTTCGTGCCGACCACGCCGCCGCCGAGGATCACCACCTGTGCCGGTGCCACCCCCGGCACGCCGCCCAGCAACAC
>JBEBHW010000260.1:0-5499 GCA_040081145.1 Burkholderiaceae bacterium | reverse complement strand
ACGCTGCGCACCGCCTCATGTACGAGCTCGCGATTGCCGCGCGCCAACGCGGCCAGACGCTCATCGACGCGGTGCGCGCCGACGCGCAAATCGCGGCGACGCTGAGTGCGCGCGAGATCGACGCGCTGCTCGACTTCGCCAACCACACCGGCCAATGCGCGGCGATGGTCGACGCCGTGCTCGCCGATAAAGCATGAACGTCGCCGCTTTTGCACGCCTGGACGCGCTGCCGCGCCAGGCGCTCGGCCTGCTGCCCACGCCACTCGCCGCTGCGCCGCAACTCGCGCGGGCAATCGGTGCGGCAGAGCTGTGGATCAAGCACGACGAGTTGATCGGCTTCGGTTTCGGCGGCAACAAGGTGCGCGGCCTGGAGTTGCTGATCGGCGACGCACGCGCGCTCGGCGCCGATACCGTTGTCACCGGTGCAGGCGCGCAATCGAACCATGTGCGCGCCTCTGCGGCTGCGGCTGCGCACGCCGGCATGCAAGCGGTTGCGGCGTACTGGGGCGACGAACCCGAAGTCGCGCAAGGCAATCTGCTGCTCACCCGGCTCCTGGGCGCGCAGACGCGCTTCACGAACAACGCCGACCGCGCGCAGGTCGACACCGCGATCACGCAGATCGCCGCCGAGCTGCGCGGCGCCGGCCGCCGGCCCTACGCGATCCCGCGCGGCGGCGCGTGCGCACTCGGCGTGCTCGGTCACGTGCTCGCCGCGCGCGAATTGCTGCTGCAGTGCCAGGCGCTCGGGCTTAGGCCCGGAACGATCTGGCTCGCGGTGGGTTCGGGCGGCACGCTCGCCGGCTGGCTGCTCGGCACGGCATTGCTCGGCGCGTCGTGGCGCGTCGAAGGCGTGACGGTGAGCCGCCCGGCGCATGAAGTGCGCGCGCGCGTCGCGCTGCTCGCCGCCGAGGCAGCGTCGCGCCTGGAGGTGAACCTGAAAATCGCGAACGCCGACATCGTCGTGCACGACGCCTTCATCGGCGCAGGTTACGGCATTGCCACGCCCGCCGGTGACGCAGCGATCCAGCTCGCCGCGCGCACCCAAGGCGTGTTCTTCGACCCCACCTACACGGGCAAGGCGTTCGCCGGGCTGGTTGCGCAGGCACAGCAGCGCAGCGACTTGTGCGAACGCGGCCCGATTGTTTTCTTGCACACCGGCGGCGAACCGGCGCTGTTTGCCCATGCACAGCGCGAAGCCGCGGCAAAACCTGGAGTGAAGTCATGATGAGTGAACCCCCCCGCAACTGGGGCGACGCCGCGTTTGCGCCGCGCCGCGTCGCGCTCGTCGGCGCCTCGGGCGATTTGGGCAAAGCGGGCCGCCTGCTGATGGACAACCTGCTCGCGCACGGGCGGCGCGAGATCGTTCCCATCCACCCGAGCGCAAAAGAAATCATGGGCCTCGTCGCGTACCCGAAACTCGCCGCCGTGCCCGGGCCAATCGACCTCGCCGTGATCGTCACGCCGGCGCACACGATGCCACTCGTCATCGCCGATTGCGCGTTGGCCAAAGTGCCGGTAGCGCTGATCCTGAGCGGCGGCTTTGCGGAAACCGGGCCTGAGGGCGCAGCCCTCGAAGTGGAAATCAAGGGGATTGCGCGCGAGGGCGGCGTGCGCCTCATCGGCCCGAATTGTTTTGGCCTGATCGACGTCCAGCAAGGCATCAACGCCTCGCTCGCGATGGGCTTGCCCTCGAGCGGCGGCGTGGCGCTGTTCACGCAAAGCGGCTCGTACGGCATGGCGGCGTTTTCGCGATCCCAAGACGGCGCGATCGGATTTTCCAAAGTACTTGCCGCGGGCAACAAGGCCGACGTGTCCGAGGTCGACGCGATCCGCTACTTCGGCGCCGACCCGGCAACGCGGGTGATTGCGCTGGTGCTCGAATCGATCAGCGACGGCGTTGCGCTGGTCGCCGCGCTGCGCGAAGTCACGCCGATCAAGCCCGTCGTGATCCTCAAGACCGGACGCGGCAGCGCCGGCAAACGCGCCGCCGCGAGCCACACTGCGGCGCTCGCGCAAGACTTCAGCGTCGCGCGATCCGTGTTGCGCCAGGCCGGCGCGGTGCTTGTCGACGACGGCTTGTCGCTGTTCGACGTGGCCGCAGCGCTCGACCGCCAGCCGCCACGACGCGGAAATCGCGTCGCGATCATCACGAATTCGGGCGGCACGGGTGTGGAGCTGGCCGACCTGCTCGAAGTCGAGGGCCTGGACGTTCCTGCACTTTCGGCGCCGCTGCGCGATTCAATCGCGAAACACTTGCCGGCGCATGGCGCCGCGGGCAACCCGATCGACGTGACGACCGACTGGAAACGCTTTCCAGCGATGTACCGCGAGAGCTTGCGCGCGCTGCTCGCGAGCCACGAGGTCGACGCCGTGATCCCGGTGCTGCTGCAACGCTCGGCGCTGGACGAAGGCGTCGTCGACGCCGTCATCGAAGAAACCCGCGACGCGGCGTTGCAAGACCATGCGAAACCGGTGCACGTCTGCTGGGTCGCGCCGTCGCACGGCGACGCACTGCGGCGCAAGCTGCAGAACGCCGGCCTGCCGTGCCACGAATGGGCGGCGCGCACGGTGCGCGTGCTCGCGCGCTGCGTGGCAACTTCTGTGACTGCGCCACCCGACATCGGCACGCTGCTCGACGCGCCACACGACGTTCCCGCCGACGGTTGGCTCGAACCGCAGGCGCTGTTCGCCTTGCTGCAAGCGTGGGGCTTGCCGATCGCGCCGTGGCGCATGGCAGCGGATGCGCAGGCCGCCGTGACGGCGGCTGCCGAGTTGGGTTACCCGGCAGTGCTCAAGGCGGTGCGGCCCGGGCTCGTGCACAAGACGGAAGTCGGCGCGGTGCGCCTGGGCCTTGGCGACGCCGCAGCGGTTCGCGATGCGTTCGCATCGCTCAGCGACACGCTCGGCGCCGGCCCGGTGCTCGTGCAGGCGCAGGCCGCGCGAGGCGTGGAGCTGGTGCTCGGCGCGACGCGCGACCCGACCTTCGGCCCTCTCGTGCTGTGCGGCCTGGGCGGCATCTGGATGGAAACGCTGCACGACGTGGCGCTGCGCGCCGCGCCGATCGACGAGATCGAGGCCCAGCGCGCGCTGACCGAATTGCGCGGTGGCGCACTGCTCGACGGCGCGCGCGGTGCGCCCGGCGTGGACCGCGGCACGCTGGCCGCGTTGCTCGCCAAACTCTCGGTCGCGGTGGCGCGCGCGCCGTGGTGCGCCGAGCTCAACTTGAACCCGGTGATCGCCGGTGGGAATCGCTTCGTCATCGTCGACGCGCGGCTGCGCGTCGAAGTGCCGAAGGCGTAGCGCCAATGAGCACCCGAATCGTCGTGATCGGCGGTGTCGCCGCCGGCACCAAGGCGGCGGCGACCGCGCGGCGGCGCAATTCGGCCGCGGAAGTGATCGTGCTGCAGAACGAGGCCGAGGTCTCTTACTCGTCGTGCGGCTTGCCGTATCACTTGGCCGACGCGCAAGGCATTCCGCGCGCGAGGCTGATCGCACGCACGCCAGAAGTTTTTCGCGCCGACGGGATCGACATGCGAACCCGGCACCGTGTCGAGGAGATCGACGCGCAGCAGGGCCTGGTGACCGTGCGCGACCTGCAGCAGGCGCGCACCTATACGCAGCCCTATGACAAGCTCTTGATTGCCACCGGCGCGATCGCGTCTCCCCTGAAAGCCCGCGTCGGCGCGGCTGCGCCGCAGGTGCTGCACTTGCGCTCGATTGGCGACGCCGACGCCATCGCGCAGCGTCTGAGCGGCGTGCGCAAAGTGGTCATCCTGGGTGGCGGATATATCGGTCTCGAGATGGCGCACACCTTCAAGGCGCTCGGCCGCGACGTGACGCTCATCGAGGCAATGCCGCACGTGATTCCGAGTTACGACGCAGCGATTGCGCTGATCGTGGAGGCGACGCTGCGTGAACACGGCGTTGAACTGTTCACCGGGGTTCGTGTCAGCGAGCTCGCCGACGGCGGCGTGATTCTGGAGACGGGCAACCGAATCGTCGCGGATCTCGTTTTGGTGGCTACAGGCGTGCGCCCGGCCACCGCACTCGCGCTGGCCGCCGGGGTGAAACTCGGCGACACCGGGGCGATTGCGGTGTCGCCGCAGATGGCGACGAACCTTCCCAACGTGTACGCCGCCGGAGACTGTGCCGAATCGCCGCATCGCGTGACGAACCGGCCCGTCTGGCTGCCGCTGGGCGACGTGGCGAACCGCCATGGCCGCGTGGCGGGCATCAACATGGCCGGCGGGAACACAGAGTTCGCCGGCGTGCTCGGAACAGGCATCTTCCAGGTCTTCGATTCTGCGGTGGCAAGAACCGGCCTCGGCCACGTCGAGGCGCTGGCGGCCGGATTCACGCCGGTCTCCGAAACGCTGCAGGCGCCGAGCCGGGCGCGCTACATGAGAGGGTCCAAGCCGCTGACGATGCGCGTGACTGCGGATCAACACACCGGCCGGCTGCTCGGCTGCCAGGTCGTCGGCGCAGACGCCGTGGACAAGACGATTGACATCGCGGCGAGCGCCCTGTGGGGCGGGCTGACGGTGAGCGACCTGGCCGACATCGACCTCGCCTACGCCCCGCCGTTTTCCCCGGTTCTCGCACCCATGCAAGCTGCGGGAGAATTGCTCGGCAAGCGCCTGGGCGAAAACCAACGCGCTGCGCAGGCAATCCACCAGCCTGCGCAAACTTGAATTCGATGAACAACTCCCGAGGAGACCCTGTGCGCCCGATCTTTCGATTCATGTCATTCGCTGCCACGCTGTTCGCACTCGCCCACGCGGGCAGCGCAGTGGCGCTGGAGAAGGTTCGCACCTTCACGCAGACCAACTACCCAGGCTTCATCCAGTTTGCCGCCAAGGAGCTCGGCCTGTTCGCCAAGTACGACATCGACCCGGAGCTGCGCTACTTTCCGAGCGGCGCGCCAATCGTCCAGGCGGCTGCCGCGAAAGAGTGGGACATCGCCTTTCTTGGCGCGCCGCCGGCGGTGATCGGCGCGACGTCGCTGGGCATGATCACGATCGGCATGATCTACAACGAAGCCGCCCAGCACATGCTGATCGGGCGCCCGGACTATGTGGCCGCCGCGCAGGCGAATCCGGCGTCGATGAAAGGCGCCAAGGTGTTCGTGACGACACTGTCGACCGGACACTTCATGGTCGAGGCGTGTCTGCGCAAACTCGGAATGGGGCCGAACGACGTCACCATCATCCCGAGCGATCAGACCGCGTCGGTGTCAGCGTTCGCCACCGGCCAGGGCGATCTGGTGCAGGCCTGGCCGCCGTTCACCTCGGCATTGCTCGAGCGGGGAAATCGCGTCCTGTGCGACGGGCAACAGGTCAGCAGCCGCATCGCCACCGTCTGGGTGGCGACCAAGGACTTCGCCGCAAAACGCCCGGATCTCGTCGTGAAATGGCTGCAAGCCAACGGCGAAGCCGTCAACTGGGTCCGGCAGGACGCCGCGCGCACCACTGAGATGTACCGCAAGTTCATGGCATTCGC
>JBEBHW010000259.1:0-5544 GCA_040081145.1 Burkholderiaceae bacterium | reverse complement strand
CAGCACGAACGGCACCTACATCAACGGCAAGGCGATCAAGAAGCAGCTGCTCACGCACAACGACACGGTGGAGATCGGCAAGTACAAGATCAAGTACCTGGTTGAAGACGGCACCGATTACGAAAAGACGATGATCCTCAAGCCCGGCGCACTGCCGCAAGGGCAGCACTCGGGCTTCGGCCCCTCCGGGTTTGGGCCCATGGGCGGGTCTACCGCGCCGGCGTCGATCAAGGTGCTGAACGGCGCTGCCGCCGGCCGCGAAGTGGCGCTGAGCAAAGTGGTCACGACGGTGGGCAAGCCGGGTGTGCAGGTCGCATCGATCACAAAACGCCCCGGCGGTTATGTGCTTGCGCATGTGGAAGGGGCGCTTCGCCCCAGCGTAAACGGCAGCCCTGTCGTCAGCGAAACCGTGCACTTGAAGAATGGTGACGTGATCGAGCTGGCGGGGACGCAGATGCAGTTCGTCCAGCCCTGACGGGCGGTGTGCCTCTGAGTCTCGCGGCACCGTGTGACTCAAGTCACGGGTCCGCTGAACGCCGCTGCCCAGAGTGATGAACGGCAAGCCAGCGCGGCATTAGCGCCTTGAATCCAGCGACGGACAGCGGCACCATTGAGGTTGAGCTGCCGGGAGTCACCCGTGCCGCCGAACCCACGAAGACTCGCGCCACAGCCGTTCATGATTATTCAAGTCCTCGGCTGCTCCGGCGCCATCGCCGCAGGTTGCAAAACCACTGCCTTCCTGCTCGAACACGATGTGCTGATCGATGCGGGCACCGGCGTGGGCGACTTGAGCCTGGAAGCGCTGGCTCGAATCGACCATATCCTGATCAGCCATTCGCACCTGGACCACGTACTCGCGATCGGGCTGCTCGCCGACAGCGTGATTCGGCTGCGCGCTGCCGATCGCCGGCCGCCGATTCAGGTGCATGCGTTGCCCGAGACGATTGCTGCGTTGCGCGCCCACATCTTCAACGGTGTCATCTGGCCCGACTTCACGCGCCTGCCCGATCCGGCGCGACCGGTGCTCGAACTGGTTCCCTTCGCGGTCGGAGACCTCCTCATCCTGGGTGGCAAGCGCATCGAAGTGTTGAGCGCATCGCACACTGTCCCAGCCGTAGGTTTTGGCGTCGATGGCGGCGCTGCGGGCTGGTGGATCTACACCGGAGACACTGGCCCCAACCCCATACTCTGGCAGCGGCTGCGCCAACTTCGGGTTGCGCACCTGGTGATCGAAACCGCCTTCAGCGACGAGGAGCGTCAACTCGCGCGCCTTAGCAAACACCTTTGCCCAACTGAGCTCGGCGAAGAACTGAAACAACTCGCGGGTTGTGTTGACGTGCACATCACGCACATCAAGCCGGGCGAGAAGGATGCCGTGATGACGGAAATCGGCCGACTCGGGATGAAGCACCGCACCCACGCGCTTGCAGCCGGGCAGGCGATGAGGCTGGCAGCGTCTGAACCCATCGGTCTCGCTGAAAGTGACGAAATGCGGCCCGCCGAATCGACCGAGACGTTTTCACGCGCCGCGTAGTGACAATTTGCGTCAGGTTTCGGTGCAAAGTCAACGAATCGGGACGGAAACCAGGCTGGCACACGGCCTGCAACTGTTGAGAGTCTTCCCCCCAACCCCATGGAGCTTTCCAACATGAAACGTCGAGTCCAAGCAGGTTTTACCCTTATCGAACTGATGATCGTCGTGGCGATCATCGGCATTCTGGCGGCCATCGCGATTCCGCAGTATCAGAACTATGTGACGCGGGCCAAGTGGCAGGACAACATTTCTCGCGTCGCAACGCTGAAAACGGCGATGGCCGAGTGCTCCCAGAACAGCGGCGGTGACATGACCGCGTGCGACACACTCGCGGAACTCCAGACCACAGTTGGCTATCCAGGCTTGCCAACCGGCGGGCAGTTGGGTGCGGCGATTACTTTCACCGCGATTTCAACTTCTTCTGCTGCCTTCGTGATCACGGGATCGTCTGCCGTAGGCGTCTCGGGCGGCTTGTGCACGGTTACCGTAACGGGTACGGTAGACGCGACCGCCATCACCTGGAACTACGCTACGGGTGGCGCTGGCGGTTGCAGCAAGGCCGTCACAGGCTACTGAATCTGAGCGGATCGCGCAAGCGATTCGAGTAATTTCACCCGAGGCCCCTGCAACTTTGAGGTTGCGGGGGCCTTTTCATATTCCGCCCCCATGACGACCATGACCTTGCCTTCCGCACACCGGAGTCCGATTTCCAGAACGGTCAGATGGGGTCTGGTGTCCGCGGTAGCGATTGCGGTTCCGATGTTGTTCGCACCTACCTTGCCTCCCTCGCCAACACTTTTCAATCAAGCTTTTGCCTTGTTTGGCTGGGGCGCCATGCTGGCAATGTTCGCGCAGGCACTACCGACTCGCAGCGGTCAATGGGAGACTGGCCTGAGGGCTCTTGTGACGGCGCTGCTCCTGGTTCTGGCCGCGAATTTGGCCTCGCCGTTGTGGACCGGGTTACCCTACTCGATTGCTCTGACAACCTCGGGCGCAATCGCTGCAGCGCTGCTCGCGGCCATCGCCGGAGCGGCGTTGCAAAGGGCCGGTGCCGGCCAGCAGGCATTCCGGGCGGTCTGTATCGGCATCGTCGTCGCCGCGGCGGCAAACGCAATGGTCGCGGTCGTCCAAGTCTATGCGACATCCTGGGCTGACGGCGCGTGGATCGCGGGAAGTTCGCCAATACGCGCGACCGGCAATTTGCGCCAGTCCAACCACCTCTGCACTCTCCTCTTTTGGGGCATCGTTGCGGTGCTGTGGCTGGGTGAAACAGGCGCCGTGAGGAAATTTGCCGTAGCGCCAATTGCGCTGCTCTTGATGTTCGGAGTCATGCTCAGCGGATCGCGCATGGGCATCGTGGGTGCGCTGCTGTTGGCGGCCTGGGGGCTGCTCGATCGCAGCCTCAGCCGCAACACGCGAATCGCCCTGCTGCTCGCCCCCATCGTGTATGGGTTAATGTGGGCAGGAGGCGCCGTCGCAGCTCGTTCCACTGGGCAAGTTTTCGGCGGCACTGCCCGTTACGACACTGGTGGCGTGCTATCTACGACACGCTACGCCTACTGGGCAAACCTGTTCGACTTGATCCGCGAAGTGCCGTGGTGGGGTGTCGGTTCCGGCGAACTCAACTTCGCTTGGACGCTGACACCGTTTTCGAATCGCTCAGGAGAGCCTTTCGACCACGCCCACAATTTGCCCTTGCACTTCGCGGTTGAACTCGGACTGCCTCTGGCGGCAGTTGTGCTGGGCCTTTTAGGTTGGGCGATCTGTGTTGCAGCCATCAACTGTTTTCGGTCAGCGCAGTCTGGAAGTAGCGCTTCACCGGCTCGTCCGGCACTTGCCATGTTGGTGTTTGTGCTTTTGCACAGTCTTTTGGAATACCCCTTATGGCATACCTATTTTCTCCTACCGACCGCCTTTGCCATCGGGCTCTGCTTGGGTCAAGCACCACAGCGCAACGAAGCTGGTTCTGCGGATTCAAGGCCTTCGGGCCCGTCGACAGCATTCCGTTCGGCAGCCCTGCTATTGATGCTCGGCGCTGCGTTCTCAGTCCTGGATTACTTTCGCGTCGTACCGATGTTTACGCCACACGACGACAGTTCACTCCAAGAGCGCATTGCATCAGGGCAGAAGAGCATGCTCTTTTCGCACCACGCCGACTACGCCGCGGCAACGTATCTTCAGGATCCGCAAGTGAGGCTGAAAGCGATACATCGCGCCGCCCATAACCTGCTCGATTCACGCCTCCTGATTTCGTATGCCAACGCGCTCCACGCGACCGGTGACACCGAACGCGCAAAGTATGTTGCCCAACGCTTGCTCGAATTTGACACTCCCCAGTATCCGGTCGCGGACGCAAAGGTCTACTTTGCCGCGTGCAGAGACCTCACATTGAAAGACGCCGATCGCCCCTATCAGTGCTTTGCGCCGCAACGGAAGTTCACTTTCGCAGACTTCAGGTGAAGCAGCGCCCGGGCGTTTGCCGCGCAACTCCGGTGTCGCAGAAGGCTGAATGCTCCGGGTCCAGGCGCGACAGGCTTCCTACGCAAGAATCGCGCTATGCAAGCGTCCGCGAATGTGGAAGTCGCCCAGCGAAGACGTGACCAGTACGCCACGGCGATAGCCTTGGCCTGCATGGCCGCGGCTCTGCCAATGTTGTTGGCATTCAACCTGCCGCCTTCGGCCACCTACTTCAATCAGGTGGCTTCGTTGCTCGGGTGGGGCGCGTGGATGTCGCACCCGACCAGTTCATCGTCGCGAACGCCTGCTCTGCACAAGGATGTCGCCGCGTACGTCACGTTGGGGCTGCTCATCGTCGTCGTGGGGCTGCCGTCAGTTTTGGATGCGCAGCCATGGGCCTTGGCGCTGTCCGCCGCGGCCTTGGTCGCATCGGCAGCCTTGGTTGTGGCGTTGGGCAACGTGGCTTCGCGCAACGGCCTGGGCAGTTCGATGTTTCTGGCACTCTGTGTCGCCTTTCTGATTGCCGGCCTGGCCAGCTGCGTGATCGGCATCATTCAGGTCTACTTGCCGACCTGGGCCGATGGCGACCTGATTGCGCGCAGTTCGGTCGTTGGCCGGTCCGTCGGCAACTTGCGCCAACCGAATCATCTGTGCAGCCTGCTGTTGTGGTCCATCGTCGCCGCGCTTTGGCTGGGCGAGGCGCAGTTTCTTCGGCGCGCGCTCGCCATCGTATTTGCAGGGCTGATGCTGTTCGTCGTCGTTCTCAGCGGTTCGCGCAGCGGCGGATTGGGCGCCTTGCTCCTCGCCTTTTGGGGGCTGCTGGACAGGCGTCGGGCGAGGTCGACGCGGGTTGCTCTGTTGCTCGCGCCACTGGCCTACGGTTTTTTCTGGATTGGCGCAACCGCATGGGCACCGCGCGGCGCGCATGCGTTCGGCGGCGCTGGCCGATTCAGCGCAACTGGGGATATTTCGAGTTCGCGCTTCGGCATCTGGAGCAATACCCTGGATCTGATCCGCACTCATCCTTGGTTCGGCGTGGGCTTCGGAGAATTCAACTTCGCCTGGACGTTGACCGAATTTCCGAATCGGCCCGTCGCATTTTTCGACCACACGCACAACTTGCCGCTCCAGCTTGCGGTCGAGTTGGGGCTGGCGCTCGCGGCATTGGTGCTTGCCACGCTGGGCTGGGCGCTGTGGCGCGCGGCGAGGAACTGCATGCTGCCACCGGATCCCGATGAAGTTGCGTCACCGCAGCGCGCCGCCTTCGTCATGGTGCTGCTCGTGCTAATGCACAGCCTGCTCGAATATCCGCTGTGGTACGCCTACTTCCTCTTGCCAACAGCATTCTTGCTGGGGCTGTGCGTGGCCGGTCCTACACGGTGCGTGGTGGCGGCCGCACCAGCGCCGCACGTGCAGGTTCAAGCGATGAGCGTTCGCATCGCATCCCTTGTGCTCATGCTCGGCGCCGCCTACTCGATCTACGACTACTTCAAAGTCGTCGTCATCTTCGCTCCGCCCGACAACGCTTCGCCGCTGGCCGAGCGGATCGCCGC
>JBEBHW010000258.1:0-5563 GCA_040081145.1 Burkholderiaceae bacterium | reverse complement strand
ACGCCCGACGCGCTGACGACGCGAATGATGCAGGACTACGTCAAGTCCACCGGCGCCAAGACGTGGAACCTGATCTCGATGGACTACGCCGCCGGCCAGAGCTTCGCCAAGGGCTTCGGCGACCTCGTCACCGGCATGGGCGGCACCGTCCAGCAGAACCTGTTCTCGCCGCCCAGCACCACCGACTTCGGCAGCTTCATCTCGCAGCTCTCAAAACCCGCCGACGCGCTGGTGGTCACGCTGTTCATGAGCGACGGCCAGTCGTTTGCCAAGCAGTCCAAGCAGTTCGGCCTGTTCGAGAAGTACAAGACCGTCATCGGCAACGGCTTTGCCACCGACTTCCAGCTCGAAGCGCATGGCGACAACGTGCTGGGCGTCGTCAATTCACTGAGCTGGACGCCCGAGTTTCCCGGCGCGCGCAACGCGCATTACGTGAAGGAGTTCGTGCTGCGCAACAAGCGCAAACCCTTTTACACCGACGCCGACCTGATGGCGGGCCTGGAAGTGTTTCGCGCCGGTGTCGTGAAGGCCAAGTCGAGCGAGCCTGGCGCCGTGCGCAAGGCGCTCGAGGGTTTGAAAATCCCGATGATTTTCGGCACCGTCGAGATGCGCGCGGCGGATCACCACCTGATCCGCCAGCATGGCATGGCGCAAGTCGTCAGAGGCGAGGGTGGGAAGAACCGCTTCGAGATGAAGGTGCTGAAGATGGGCCCCGACATCTACCCGCCGCCGAGCCCCGAATGCAAGGTGTCGTGATCCGCGGCTAGTTGCGCACGTCGGCGCGGCACTGTGGATTTCGCGCAGATCTTCAGCGTCGCGCAACTGGCCAACGCACTCGCGTTGGCCTCTCTGTTGACGATTCTGGCGAGCGGCTTGGCGCTGATCTTCGGCCTGCGTGACGTGATGAACTTCGGCCACGGCGCGCTCTACATGCTGGGCGCATACCTGGGCTTCTCGGTGAGTCGCAGTCTGAGCTTTTGGGCCGCGTTGCTGATCGTGCCGCTGGCGCTGGCGGTGGTGGGCGCGGTCTTCGAGTTGGCGGTACTGCGCCCGCTGCAGCGACGCTCGCACATGGACGTGGCGCTCGTCACCTTCGGTCTGGCGCTCATCATCGGCCCGGCGGTGCACAAGATCTGGGGCACGTCGCCCTTGTCGGTGGAGCCGCCCGACGTGCTCGCGGGCTCGACGCTGTTGTTCGGCACGATGTACCCGCTCTACCGCCTGTTCCTCATCGCGGTGGGCTTCGGCACGTGCCTTCTGCTCGCGGCGTGGCTCAAGTTCACGCGCAGCGGCATGCACACCCGGGCCGTGAGCCAGCAGCCGCACGTGGCACGCATGATGGGCGTGAACACCGATCGCCTGAGTCTGATGGTCGTGTGCCTGGGCTGCGGCTTTGCGGGCCTGGCGGGCGTGCTCGCCGGACCTTACCTTTCAGTGGACCCGGGAATGGGCGCGACGATTCTCATCAGTTGCCTGATCGTCGTCGTTGTCGGAGGCCTCGGCAGCATCGGCGGGGCGATCGCCGCCGCCGTCGTCTACGGGTTCATCCAGGTCATCGGCACCGTGTTGTTGCCCTCTGTCGCGGTGCTCGCGCCGTACCTGCTGCTGTTCGGCGTGCTGCTGTGGCGGCCGCAGGGCTTTGGCCGCGGGCGGGTCGCCTGATGACTGTGACGGCCTGGCGCAGGCCCGCGATCTGGGCAGCCATCGTGCTGGCCGGGTTGCTCGTGCCCCTGGTGTTGACGAACAAGTTCTACCTCGGCCTGCTCATCAACGGCATGATCCTCGGCGTGGCGGCGGTCGGCATCGGTTTTCTGATGCACCAGTGCGGCCTGGTGATGTTCGGCGTCGCCGCCTTCATTGGCTTGCCTGCGTATCTCGTGGGAATCGCATCGATGCGGCTCGGCCTCGGCCTCAACACTGCAGTCTTGTTCGCCCTCGTGCTCAGTACCGTGTTCGCGGCGCTCGTCGGCGCGCTGGTCGTGCGTGCCCGGCCCTTGCCGTTCGCGATGTTGACGCTGGCGCTCGCGCAAATGCTCAAGTCGGTGTCGACGCTGAACGTGATGCGCCCCATCACCGCAGGCGAAGACGGCCTGGCGATGACGTTCAACGGCAGCTTCGTCGGTCTCACCCAGACGCAACTCGCCAAGGCGTCGGACTTCTGGCCGCTCGCCTGGCTCGCCCTGTGCGGCGTGCTCACGCTCGCCTGGCTGGCCGGGCATTCGCGCTTTGGCCAGGTGTTGCGGGCGACGCAGGCGAACGACGAACGCATGCGCTTCTCCGGCTTCGACACCTATCGCCCGCGCCTGGCCGCTTTCGTACTCGCGTCTTTCATCGTCTCGGTGTCTGGCGTGCTGATCGCGCTCAACAGCGCCTTCGCGTCGCCCGAGCTGCTCGACTTCGCCACCGGCGGCCACCCGTTGGTGGCGATGCTCGTCGGCGGCGCGGCGACGGTGGGCGGGCCGCTGCTCGGCGCCTTGCTCTACACCTGGGGGCAAGACGCCTTCGGCGCGACCGGGCATCTCGAATTGCTGACCGGGATTGCGGTGGTCGTCGTGATTTCGGCCTTCCCCCGCGGCGCGATGGGCTTCGTGCTCCAAGCCTGGCAGAAGTTGCGTGCCTGGGGGAGGGCGTCGCATGCTGCACCACGTTGAACGCGCAGACCACGCTGAACGACGATGACCGCGCTGACCATGCCGCATCAATTTGAACGCGAAGACCATGCTGCGAGTTGAAGACCTCAGCGTCGCCTACGGCAGCGTCCAGGCACTGGAGGGCGTGAACCTCGAAGTCGCGGCGCGTGGCGTGTTGCACGGCATCATCGGCCCGAACGGCGCAGGAAAGTCGACCCTCATGGACGCGATCACGGGGCGGCGTCAGCCGACGCGAGGCCGCGTCTTCGTGAACGGGCAAGACATCACGCAGCGCTCCGTGACGTGGCGGCGTCGCGCTGGCATGTCGCGCTCGTTTCAGCGCACGAGCATCTTCCCCGGCCTGACGGTGCGCGAGCAATTGGAGCTCGTCGCCTCGCAACTCGGCGAACCTGATCTGGACGAAATCGTCGACGCCTTCGAGCTGCGCGCCGCGCTCGACGAGCCCGCCGACAGCATCGCCTACGGCGACCAGCGGCGTGTCGACATCGCGCTGGCGATGGTCGGTAAACCCAGCCTGATGCTGCTCGACGAGCCGGCGGCGGGCCTGTCCACCGCCGAGACGGTGGCCCTCTTCGAGCACCTCGTGAAACTCGTGCGGCACCGCGGCGTGACCGCACTCGTCGTCGAGCACGATGTGGACGCGGTGTTCCGTTTTTGCGACGACATCACGGCGCTCGACCTCGGACAATTGCTGATCACCGGCAAGCCTGACGCCGTGCGCAGCGACCCGCGCGTCATCGCAGCCTACCTCGGAACCGCAGGCTGAGATGAGCTTCCTGAAAATCAGCGGCCTGACCGCAGGCTACGGCAAGTCAGTCGTTCTGCGCGGCGTCGGCCTCGAAGTCGACGAAGGCGAATCGGTTGCCGTGGTGGGCAAGAACGGCGCGGGCAAGTCGACGCTGCTCAATTCTTTCTTCGGCGGCACGACGATCCGTGGCGGCTCCATCGTCATTGGAGGCGTCGCCATCGAAAAACTGCCGCCCTACATGGCGCCCAAACACGGTGTCAGCATCTCGCCGCAGGGCCGCTTGATCCTGCCGCACCTGACGGTGCAGGAAAACCTGCTGCTCGGCGCGGCGCCGGGGCGCAAGGGCCACTGGACGTTGGAGACCGTCTGCGCACTCTTTCCGATCCTGAAAGAGCGGCGCGACAAGATGGGCACGGCGCTGAGCGGCGGCCAACAGCAAATGCTCGCGGTCGGGCGCGCGCTGCTCGCCAACCCGCGCGTCCTGCTGCTCGATGAACCTTCCGAGGGTTTGTCGCCGATTCTGGTGGATGAACTCGCGCGCACGTTCAACAAGATTCGTGAGTCCGGCACCGGAATTCTGGTTGTCGAGCAGCACTTGAACCTGGTGCGCCGCGTGACGCAGCGCTTTGTCGTGATGGCCAAGGGCGAAATCATCGACCGCGGCGCGACGTCGGAAATCGACAATCAAACCCACCGCGCCGCGTTGGCGTTTTAGCCGGGCAGCTGGCCCGGCACGGCTGGCTACGCGGCGGCGGCTTCGGCGACGCAATGAACCCGCGGCGGCGCCAATTCGTGGCCGATCACGACTCGTGCGAAGAAATAGGTGTTGCGTGCGCGTTCGCTCAGCGTGTCGAGGTCCACGTGGCCAAGCGCATCGCACGGGAAGCTGCAGTCCTGCACGCCCGGCACCAGCGCACGAAAGCGCAATTCATAGCCTGCGGGGCCACTGCCATCGGTGAGAACTGCTTGCATGCGCACTGCGGAGCCTCAAATTGCCTGGACTCGCCGCCTCATGCGTGCACGTCTCAAAGCGAATAAAGGATATCGTAAGGTGCTGCACGATACCGTGGCTCTCGGGACAAACACCTGTGCTGCGAAATCGCAACTCCCGAGTCGAACCGGTTTTGGCCGGCCCCGCAGCGCTCAGATGGGCGGGTGCGCTTGCACGCCTTCGTACATCGGATAGCCCTTGCCGACGCCGTATTCGATGATGCCGTAGCCCAGATCGTCGCCGTCGCGCACCTCGATCACCTGGTCGGCCAGGGTGCGCACGCGTTGCCGCGTCGCGGCGTCAAGCAGGTTCCATTCATCGTGCGCGAGAAACAGCTTGCCGCGGTCGTCGCCGTGGAACCAACCGCCCAGGCCGCCGTACAGGCCGCCCTTCAGGTAGTAGCGTGTGGGCAACACACGGATTGAAATCGGCCGCTCGGTGCCGTCGGCAAAGCGCAACTGGAACGTCGCGCTGGCCATCGATTGGCCGTGCGGGTCGACGTGCCACTGCGCGGCGTGGCGCACGTCGGCGAGCTGGCTGCGCCCGGAGGCCTTGGTGCCGCTCGGAAACACCTCTTCGCCCGACAAATAGATCTTGTCGCCCGGCGCGCGCTCCTTGAAGAATATGTGCAGGCCCCGGTTCTTGAACTGGGCCGTCGTCCAGCAGTAGAAGAAGGGCGGATAAAACGTCAGCGGCGGCGTTGTTTCGTCGGTGCGCATTTCGGCGCGAATGCCCCACGAATGATCGCGCTGGCCAAGCCAGGAATCGACGTCGACGCGCTGACCGGCATATTCGAGCCAGCCGGTGTAGCGGCCGAGCTGCTGCGCGCGAGCCATGTTCTCCGTGACGCGCCCGTCGCGCCGGCGCTGATGCGCCTTTTCTTCATGCGCGTTCATGGTCGCGTGGAATTCGATCTCGAGACGGATTCCCGATTCGTTTTCTCCCAGGCTCAGCGAATGCCGGCGCAGACCTTCGATGACGCGGATCGTGAGCGGCCCGACGGCGGTATTCAGCGGGTCGGGTCGCAGCCGCCGCGACGCGCGAAAGTTCCACTGCCGCCCCGGCACGGCGACACCCGCAAACGCGTCCATGACGTTGCGATTCGGGTGGTAACCCAGACCGATGTCGAAAATCACTTCACCGCCGGGCACCGGGTGGCCGGTGTACCAGAGG
>JBEBHW010000257.1:0-5574 GCA_040081145.1 Burkholderiaceae bacterium | reverse complement strand
GGGAGCGTCGTAACGCAGCGTGTAGAGCTGCGGATCGAAGCCGCCGAAGTCGTACACCGCTTCGTGCCTGGGCGCTGCGAGCAGCACATGGGCGCGCGCAGCGGTGTGCGCCGAGATCGCGACGATCGCTTTGGGTCGGCCGAAGGTGGCGTCGATGGCCGGGCCCAGACGTTTCATGAATTCACCCGCGGCGCCGGGTTCCAGCGCGATCATCGGCGAGCCGTGGGAGACGAAGATCGGGGGCAGGGGGGTGTTCATGAATCGAATTACATCACTGTGCCGCCGCGGCGGGAGTCAAAGGGGATTCACGCAGCGTTCAGCGGGAGGCTCGAACGGCACGCCTTGGGTTCAGTCGCGCCCTTGGGCGATGCCCCGTTTGATGTCCGCCGCTGACAAGGGCCCGCGCCCGCGCAACTTCACAAACTGCGGTGGCAGTGCCGACGCCGGTGCGCTGGATCGGCGCGCAGACCAGCCTCGAGCAGGGCCGCGACCGTATCTTTCAGTTTGCGGTCGGACTGGACAGCTCGCAGTTTGACGCGACGCACCAGCTCGTCGGGCAGATCGAGGGTGGTTTTCATGTGCGCGTCGGAGGCGACTTCGTCGTTGTGCGTACTCTGTGCGTGGGGGCCTCGAACTGGCGCACTCACGTGACGAGGTGCTGCGGCGAACCCGTCGCCCACTTGTCGATGTTGTCGATCAACTGATCGGCGAGGAACTGCATCGCGTTGTCGGAGGCCCAGGCCACATGCGGCGTGAGGATGAAGTTCGGCCGGCGCACCTCGAGCAGCGGGTGGCCGTTCGTTGGCGGCTCGGTGGTGATGACGTCGAAGCCGGCGCCGGCGATCAGGCCTTCATCCAGCGCCCGAATCAACGCGGCTTCACGACCATGCTTGCCCTGCGCCTGCCCGAGCACGGGATTGACGCGCAGCGTAGGGTCGCAGGCGCGCATCTGATTGGGGGGGGGGATGGGTCGGTGCGAACCCGAAAATGCGTCACGGGTCGGTGTGGAGTCCGAGACACTGCCGTACCCACCGGGCCGCTGGGCCATCGCCCGCCACGCTGTCGGCAATTCGCTCGCTGACGAGAGTTCCCGGTCCCAGCGTTGCGGCGGCCGCTGCGTGGTCGCGCGCCGCCCCCACATCAGCGCCAGTCAGCTCGTAGCCTTCGCCGCGCGCCATCCAATACAGCGCCAGGATGGCCACCTCCAAAGCGAAGGCCGGCTGACCATTGACGTGGTCGCGCGCGGCACGCACGAGTGTCTTCGGCTCCACCGGGGCACGCCGCGCGAACACCGTGCTGCCACGATTTCAGTTCACGTGACCGGCGTCGTGCCGGAGTTTTTCACCAACGGAAGTCTTTCCGCATCGACAGGCAGGCAGACACGTCCGCCAGGGTGCTTTCGCGTGGCCTGCTTGCGCAAAAAGGCCATGTAGGCCGCCAGGCTCCGGTGTTTCGTGGCGTTTGCTTGCTTCGCGCGCCAGACCTCTTGCATGACGGGATCGGCTCTGTTCATTTGAGGCTCTCCAAGATTTCTTCCGGGGTGGCGATCACGGGCACAAAGGCGTCGGCATCGGCAAGAGCAAGTTCAATCTTGCGCCGGGCCAACGCACCGACGATGTGGCGGAAATTCCAGCTCGCAATGAACTGCACCTCATGACTTGCGGCAATCGCAATGTGCACCGCGTCCGTAAAGGCTTTGGACGGTATTGCTTTCTTGTGAAGGAGTGCAGGGCCAAACTTTCAGCGCGGGCGTGAATCTCCAGAAGGGCAAGAGCATCACAGTAGACCATTCGATTGCGCACCGCTTCTACATCGCCAATTTGTATCTCTTCCAACACCGCCTGGGAAATCAGCAAGTCCGCCTGCTCGCGCTTGTGCCACAGCCGATACGAAAAGTGTTGTCGCGTGGCGTTGACCGCATCCGCGCTTGGCCGCGCGGCCAGGTAGCTGATGACGGACGTTTCCACATAGATACGCGGCTTCATCGTCGGATTTTAGAGGCGGGGAGAACGGTGCACGAGCCGCGGCACCGTCGGCGGCGGCCGACCTGCGACGAGTGTGGATCTGAATCGAGTCCTCGAACCGGAGCTGCGTGAGCAGAAGCACCGCTTGGCTGCCGCCGCTGACAAGCAACTTCGCCGATGCGTCTGGCCTGTGTCTGAGCGCCACGACCCGGCGTGCTCAGGTGACGAGGTGCTGCGGCGAACCCGTCGCCCACTTGTCGATGTTGTCGATCAACTGATCGGCGAGGAACTGCATCGCGTTGTCCGAGGCCCACGCCACATGCGGCGTGAGGATGAAGTTCGGCCGGCGCACGTCGAGCAGCGGGTGGCCGTTCGTCGGTGGCTCGGTCGTGATCACGTCGAAGCCCGCGCCGGCGATCAGGCCTTCATCCAGCGCCCGAATCAACGCGGCTTCATCGACCAGCCCACCGCGCGAGGTGTTGATCAGCAGCGCGCTGCGCTTCATCGCCTGCATCTGCGCGTAGCCGATGAGGTTGCGCGTACTGGGCGTCAGCGGGCAATGCAGCGAGATCACGTCGCTTTGCGCGATCACCTGCGCGAGCGGGGTGAACTCGACGCCGGGCATCTTCGGCGGCTCGTGGTCGGCGAACAGCACCTTCATGCCGAAGCCGCGCGCGATCGCTGCGGTGCCCTGGCCGATCGCACCCTCGCCGATGATGCCCAGCGTGGCGCCGTGCAGGTCGCCGATCGGGTGCGTGAAGAAGCAGAACTGGTCGCTCTTCTGCCAGACTCCGGCCTCCACGTCTTGCCGGTACGCCAGGATGTTGCGGCGCAGATTCAGAATCAGCGCGAACGCGTGCTCGGGCACCGTGTGCACCGCGTAGTTGCGGATGTTCGCGACCGCGATGCCGTGCGCCTTGCAGTACGCCACGTCGATCACGTCGTAGCCGGTCGCGGCGACGGCGATCATCTTCAGCTCGGGCAACTGCGCCAGAGTTGCTTCGCGAAGCGGCACCTTGTTCGTGATGGCCACGGTCGCGCCCGCGAGCTTGGCGACGAGCTCGTCGACCGAGGTCTTTTCGTGCTCGACATAGCTTGCGGCCTGCGCCGGTTTGCGCACCTTGGCCTTCAGCGAAGCGCGGTCGAGAAAGACGACGCGGTGTGAATGAGTCATGTGAATTGCCTCCCGAGGTCTCGCTGGCTTCGGCATTCTTGTCGCGCCGGGACTTCCGCACGGCGCTGACACCTGAGCCAGCCTCGATCTTAGTGCCGCGGCGACTATCGGCCTCCGTCCGGCGCGTTCCCCCGCGTTGCCATTGTCAGTCGTGCCAGTAATAATCGGGGTATTACCTGGGTCCGACTCCGGAGGATGACGCATGACGATGACCGTGAAGCTTGCACCTGCACTGGAGCGATCCCTGAGGCAGCGCAGCGTGGCATTGGGTCGCCCGGCGAGCGAATTGATCCGCGAGGCACTGCAAGCCTATCTGGTCGCCACTCCGGCGCTGCCGCCTTCCTCCTACTTGCTCGGCCAAGACTTGTTCGGCAAGCATCGGGGGCCGCCTGACCTGGCCAGCACGCGCAAGGGCGCGCTCACCGAGGCCTGGGCCGCCAAACACCGCGGGCGGGCCGGCAAGGCACGCAGTGGCTAGAGCTTCGGTCAAAACGTCGGCGATGAAGGCGCCGGCATCGATCGCCGGCAAAGTGCTTGCCGACAGCGGCCCCTTGTTGGCCTTGTTCAATGGCGGCGACACTTGGCACGCGAAGGTGCTGGCCTGGATGCGAAACAACCAAAGCGCGCACCTGATCACCACCTGGCCGGTGCTGACCGAGGTCTGCGCGCTGTTGTCGCGGCGTCTGGGCAACCCGGCTGCGCTCGACTTTCTGCGCTGGGTCGAGCGCGGGGGTGTGGCGCTCGACGAGCCGCGCAGCCACTCGCTGACGGACATGCTGGCGATTGCCGAACGCTGCGCCGACTTGCCGCTCGACCTGGCCGATGCGTCGATCGCCGAGGCCGCTGCACGATTGCGCATCCGCAGAGTCCTGACGATCGACGCCGATTTCGACATTTACCGAGACAAAGCGGGCCGCCCGCTCAGCAACGTCTTGCGCGCAGGGAGTTGAGATGACCACCACGCAGTCTTTGCCCACCGCGTCGAGCGCCTCGAAGCGCCGCCGGCCATCGATTCTCCGCCTCGCCGCGCGTCAAACCGCGCGCGACTTTCGCGCCGGCGAGCTGCGCCTGCTCATCGTCGCCGTGATGCTCGCTGTGGCGGCGCTCACGGCGGTGGGCTTCTTCGCCGACCGCATCAATGGCGGCCTGGCGCGCGACGCGCGGCAACTGTTAGGGGGCGACGCCATCGTCGCGAGTGACCAGCCGGCACCGCCCGGGTTTGCCGCGAGGGCGCGCGAACTCGGATTGGCGACCGCGACGACCGCGTCGTTCCCGAGCATGGGCCGTGCGCTCGATGCGCAAGGCGGCGCGTCGCGCCTCGTCGCAGTGAAGGCGGTCAGCGAGAACTATCCGCTGCGCGGGCGGCTGCGTCTGAACGGCGGCGCCGGAACGCCGGAGCTGAGCGTGGCGCGTGCGCCGGCCCAAGGCAGCGTCTGGGTCGATGCGGCGCTGCTCGACGCGCTGTCCTTGAAGATCGGCGACACGTTGCTGCTCGGCGACGCGCAACTGCGCATCGCCCAAGTCATCGTCATCGAGCCCGACCGTGGCGCCGGGTTCATGAGCTTCGCGCCGCGTGTCATGTTGAATCACGCCGACCTTGCCGCCACCGGCCTGGTGCAGCCGGCGAGCCGCGTCACGTACCGGCTCGCGGTGGCGGCGCCGGGCAACGACGACGCTGGCGTGCGCGCTTTCGTCACCTGGGCCGAGGCGCAAGTGAAGCTCGAGACGCTGCGCGGCCTGCGTGTGGAGTCGCTGGCGAGCGGCCGGCCGGAGATGCGCCAGACGCTGGACCGCGCCGAAAAATTCCTCAACCTCGTCGCCTTGCTCGCGGCACTGCTCGCCGCAGTGGCAGTGGCGATCGCGGCACGCGATTTCGCCGGCCGGCACCTCGACGACTGCGCGATGCAACGTGTGCTCGGCGCGTCGCAGCGCGGCATCGCGTTGCAATACCTCGTGCAGTTTGCCGCGATTGGTGTCGCCGCGAGCCTTGGCGGCGTGCTGCTCGGCTTTGCCGTGCACCATGTGTTCGTTCTGCTGCTCGCCGGGCTCGTCGATGCGCAACTGCCTGCGGCGAGCGCGTGGCCGGCGCTGTTCGGCATGGCCGTGGGCTTGACGCTGCTGTTGGGTTTTGGCCTGCCCCCTGTGCTGCAACTCGCACGCGTGCCGCCGCTGCGCGTGATCCGGCGCGACGTGGGTGGTTTGAAGCCGGCGTCGATCGCCGTGCTCGGCGCGGGTGTCGTGGGCTTCACGGCGTTGTTGATGGCGGTGTCGAGCGATCTGAAACTCGGCCTCATCGCGGTGGGCGGCTTTGCTGCGGCGGTGGCCTTGTTCGCCTTGTTGAGCTGGGGCGCGGTGCTGCTGCTGCGCCGCGTCGTGCCCGAGGCGCGCGCGCCGCGCTGGCTCGTATTGGCCACGCGCCAGATCGCCGCGCGGCCG
>JBEBHW010000256.1:0-5594 GCA_040081145.1 Burkholderiaceae bacterium | reverse complement strand
AACTCATGAGCAACGGTGGCTTCGCCACTTTGCTCCTTCCCCCGCGGGGGGCGGCCGGCTCGGCCGGCCTGGGGTCGCTCTCAGGCGCTGAGGTGAGCGACAGCGCCGCGCTGGCGCGCACCGCAAGCGGCTGGCGCGGCGGCTTCACTGCCATGGCCAGCCCCTGCGAAATCCTCGTCGACGCGGGCAGCGAAACCCCGGCGCGAAAGCTCCTGGACATGGCGCGCGACGAGGCGCTGCGCATCGAGCACAAGTTCAGCCGCTACCGAAGCGACAGCGTGATCGGCCGGCTCAACGCGGCAGCAGGTCAAGCCGTCGAAGTCGACACCGAGACCGCGCAGCTGCTCGACTTCGCGGCACAGTGCCATGCCCTGAGCGGCGGATTGTTCGACGTGACGAGCGGCGTATTGCGCGCCGCCTGGCGCTTCGACGGCGGCTCGCAACTGCCCGAGCCGGCCCTCGTGCAGGCCCTGAGTCAACGTGTCGGCTGGCAGCGTGTGCGTTGGCAGCGGCCGTGGCTGACGCTGCCCCTGGGAATGGAAATCGACCTGGGCGGCATCGGCAAGGAATACGCGGTGGATCGTGTGCTTGGACTGCTGATGGCGCAAGGCGATTCGCCCGTGCTCGTGAATTTCGGCGGCGACCTGGTCGTCTCGGGCCCGCGCCGCGACGCCGCACCCTGGCAAGTGGGCATCGAGCGACCCGAGGCGGAAACGCCAGGCGCCACTGCGGCGGCAGGCGTCATCGAACTCACCTCTGGCGCCTTGGCGACGAGCGGCGACGCGCGGCGCTTTGTCTTGCGGGACGGCAAGCGCTACGGCCATATCCTCGACCCGCGCAGCGGCTGGCCGGTTCGCGATGCGCCGCGCAGCGTCACGGTCGCCGCGCCCACGTGCAGCGAAGCCGGTGTCGTCGCGACAATGGCGATGCTGCAGGGGGCCAACGCCGAGGCCTGGCTCGCTGCGCAAGCCTTGCCGCATTGGGTGATCCGCGACGAAGCGCGCCCCGTGCCGAGCGGCGCACGTTTTGCAACGACACAGAAATCGCCATGAATCCACGCCCCCACCCTTTGCGCCGCAGCCTGCTGTGCGCCGCCGCGTTGAGCGTGGTCTGGCCCGGCCGGGCCGCCGAGGTCGGCCAGAGTGCGCCGCCGTTCAGCCTGCCCGGGCGCGACGGTACGATCACGCTCGCGGCGTTGCACGGCAAGGTCGTGTTCCTCGACTTCTGGGCGTCCTGGTGCGTGCCCTGCCGCCAGTCGTTCCCGTGGATGAACCAGATGCAGGCCCGCTACGCGGCGCGTGGCCTGCACGTGCTCGCGATCAACGTCGACAAACAACGCGCCGAGGCGGATGCCTTCCTCGTCAAAATTCCGGCGCAATTTGCAATCGCTTTCGACGCACCCGGCGACACACCGCGCGCCTACGGCGTCAAAGGCATGCCGACCTCGCTGCTGATCGGCGCCGATGCCAGCGTGCTGCACCAGCACGCCGGTTTTCGCGACGACGACAAGGGTTCTCTCGAAGCAAAAATCGTCGCTGCGCTGGTTCGGGCCGGGCGTTGAATCGCTACCGAACACGGCGGCACCAAGCCGGGGCTCGCCTTGGCGCGTCGCGCGAACCGGCCAGTGCAACGCAGCAGCCAACGCGCATTCAAGGCTGGGCTTCGTCGCCGATCTCGGACAACATGTCGGCCAGCGTCGGCTCGGGCTCAGGCGGAGCCGCCGGCTTGCGCGCCTTGGCCAGCGCGGCGTTGCCGAGGATTGCGGCGTAGCAGTGGGCGTTGAACAGCACGGCCTTCACGTAATCGCGCGTCTCGTTGAACGGAATGATTTCGGTCCACGCCACGGCGTCGTCGCTCCCCCCCTTGCTCCAGCGGCGCGGCCGCGACGGACCGGCGTTATATGCCGCCGCGGCGTGCGCGGGCGAGCCGTCGAAGCCGTTCAGCACGAGCTTGAAGTAGCGAGCGCCGATGCGCACGTTGGTTGCGGGGTCGTCAATGCGTTCGCGCTGGTAGGCGATGCGGTAGCGCGTCGCGATCCAGCGCGCCGTGCGCGGCATCAACTGCATCAGGCCGCTCGCACCCGCCACCGAGCGCGCGCCCGCGCTGAAGCGCGACTCCTGGCGGATCACCGCGTAGACGTTTGCCACGTCGACGTCGGCCTCGGCCGCGGCGACGTCGATCGCCTCGCGATACGGCAGCGGAAAGCGCTGCGCCATGTCGATTTCGTCGCGCGTGCGCTCACTCGTCGTCATGCAGAGGTTCCAGGCCTGTGCGTCGCACGCGAGTTGCGCGGCTGCGCGCAGGGCGCGGTCGCTCGCCCCCGCCAGTGCATGGTCCCACTCGGCGCGGCCTTCGTCGCGCAGGCGCAATTCGAACAACGCCAGCCCGCGCTTCAGGGCCGGATGGTTCTGCGCCTGGGCACGTTCCTCGTCAGTGAGCGGCGCCAGTGCCTTGGGCAGTTGCGCGGCCAAGCCGAGTTCTTGCGCGGCGAGTACGCCGTAGTAATGCAGCCGCGGCGCGATGCTCGCGAGCAAGAGCTGCGCAGCGCGGCGCTGCACGTCGCCTTGTGCGCCGGGTGTGGCCAGGTTTTGCAGGGCACGCGCTTTCCAATACGTCCACGTCGGGTCGGCGCGCTGTGCGCTGCCCATCGAATCGACAGCGGCGGCGATCATCTGCCAGCGCTGCGGGCTCGGCGGCGCACGCAGCGCGGTGCGCACTTGCCAGGCAAGCGTCTCGGCTGTGGCGGCGACGCGCTCGGCGCCGGCCACGCTCGCCGCGCGCTCGTACCACTCGAAGGCCTGCGGACGCAAGCCGATCGCCGCCTGCTTGGCGACCACCGCCCACGCGGCGGCGGCGGCGTGCGCCGGCAAAGGTGTGCTTCGCGCATCGTTCAGCGCGGCCGCCGCCAGGGGCGCGCTGCGCGCGGCCAGGCGAATCGCGGCCAGCGCCGTCAACTCGGCTTCGTCGGGCGTCGGCTTGGCGATGCGCCGTGCGAGGAAGCGTGACGGTTGCAGGAAGGCCTCGTGCACCTGCGCCATCTTCAATGTGCCGAGCAGCGCGAGCGCGTGCTGCACGACGAAGCGCCGGCCTTGCTCGGCGCCCAAGCGCGCGCGCGCCCAGACGTCGTCGCGCGTGAAGTGGCCGGCACGGAACAGCGCCTGGGCGAGCATGGCGCAGCCCGCGTCGGACTCGCGCTGCGCGAACCACAATTCGTGCGCCGGGCCGGCGACGTCTTCGCCCGCGGCGTGGCGCTGCAGCAGCAAATGACACTCGACTTCGCGGTCGTCGGGGGAGCCCGACACCGCGGATGCGCGAAGCCGTGGCAACTCGAGCGCCAACAGCTCGGCGTCACCGCGTTTGCCGCGTTCGACGATCCAGTTCTTGCGCAGCAGGTCCACCACGGCAGTGTCGGGCCAACGCGCGTAGAACGCCTCGAGGTCGGCCGGTTTCGCCTGGCGCAGGCGCAGGCTCAGCTCCCAATAGTCGACCCACATCGCCAGCGGATGCGACTCCGCAGCCGTGCTCTTGCGCAGCGCCGCAAGGCTTGCGCGGTCCCGATGCTGGAACGCGGCGCGCGCCTTGACGATGGGGTCACTCGGCGACGGCGTAGCGGCTTGCGCGAGACCCGGCAACATCCACACGCCGCAGAGCAACGCAATCGTCAATTTGCCGGGCAGTCGTGCCGCACCGGCACGGGGAACGCAAACGCTGGACATGTGGACACCCAGGCGGAAATCGCCACCCCTGGAGAATCGGTCAGCCGCGCCGCAAATTGCACCTGCGAAGCGTGAGCAAGGTCACACTGGGCACGCCAGCCCGGACAAAGGGCGTGCATCGAGCGCCTTGCGCGCGGTCAAAGCGTGACGCCACAGCCCCCGGGCAAAATGAGCTATCGTGACAAGCATGGTGCTACGGCGGATCGTTCGACGCTGGCTTTCGGGTGTGTTGGTGCTGGCGATCCTGTTCACACAGGTCGCCACTGCCGCCCACGCCTGCCCGGCGCTGGGCGCATCGGAACCCGCTTCGGCGAGCGCAGCGATGCCGTGCGCCGGCATGATGGGCGCGGGCATGGCGCTCGACGCCGATCAACCTGGCCTCTGCCAACAGCATTGCCAGATCGGCAATGCCCAGCAGGCAGGTGACCCGGCGCATGCCTTCGCCTTGCCCGAAGTCACCCGCGCGCTGCTGTTCGTCGTCAATCCTGTCCCGGATGCACATGTCGCTCCGGCCCCCTGGGCGGCGCGGCGAGTGCGGCGCGACGCCGCGCCGCCGCTCAGCGTCTTGCACTGCTGCTATCGCTTTTGAACTCCTGAATCTGCCGCTGTGATTGCCGCGGGCAAATCCCCCGCGAGCGGGGTCGGTTTTCAGGAGTTCGCATGGAACGGTTTGAATTCGCGGGGCGCGCGCGCCTCGCTCGCGGCGTATCTTTGCGCCGCTGCTGCGTGGCGGCATGGTTGGCTTGTACGCCGCTGTGGGCGCAACCCCAAACCCAGCCCGCGTTGGCCCAAACGCCACTGACGCTCGCCGAGGCGGTGGCAATCGCCACCACCCAGTCGCGCCGTGTCACCGCCAGCGAACTGCAAGCGCAGGCGGCACGCGACATGGCGGTCGCAGCGACACAGCGCCCCGACCCAGTGCTGAAGTTCGGCCTGAGCAACCTGCCCATCGATGGCGCGGACCGCTTCAGCCTGACAAACGATTTCATGACGATGCGCTCGGTGGGCGTGATGCAGGAATTCGTGCCCGCCGAGAAGCGCCAGGCGCGCGGTGCGCGTGCGCAGCGCGAAGTTGACGCTGCCCTGCTCGCTCGCGCCCAGACGATCAATGAAGTGCAGCGTGACACGGCGCTCGCGTGGTTGGAACGCTCCTACCAGCACACGCTGCGCGACCTGCTGCAAGCCCAGGTCCACGAAGCCGAACTGCAGGTTCAGGCGGTGCAGGCATTGCTCGGCAGCGCACGGGCGTCGCAGGCGGATCACTTTGCCGCGCGCGGCCAGGTCGAGCAGATGCGCGACGGCGTGGCGCAGGCCGATCGGGCGATTGGCGTGGCCGACGCTCAACTGGCACGCTGGATCGGCGATTCCGCACAGCGCAGCAGCGACACCCGACCGCCGTTGACCGCTCCGGACTGGACGATGCACCACGACCTCAGTGCGCAATTGGCCCGGCACCCGCTGATTGCCGCAGCCGTGCAGCAGGAAGCGCTCACGCAGGCCGACGCCGAACTCGCACGCGCCGAACAGCGAACCGACTGGAGCATCGAAGTCATGTTCAGCCAGCGCGGGCCGAGCTACTCGAATATGGTGTCGATCAACGTCGCGCTGCCCTTGCCCTGGAACCGGGTGCAGCGCCAGGGCCGTGAATACGCGGCGCGCCAGGCGCTGGCGGCGCGCAGCAGCGCCGAGCGCGAAGACGTGCAGCGCGCCCACGAGGCCGAGGTGCGGGTCATGCTGCACGAGTGGCGCAACCACGAGCAGCGCCTGCAGCGCTTCCAGGCCCAGCTGTTGCCGCTGGCGCAGCAGCGCAGTGTCGCGGCGCTCACCGCGTATCGCGCCGGCAGCGGCATGCTTGGCGCCGTGCTCGACGCGCGCCGC
>JBEBHW010000003.1:0-23290 GCA_040081145.1 Burkholderiaceae bacterium | reverse complement strand
CTCGTCGAACATGGACGAATTCTTCGAAGTTCGATTCGCCGACTACATCGAGGCGGCGCGGCGCCGTGGCACGGGTGTCACAGCGAACGACGTGGCGGCAGTTGCGGCCGAAGCGCACGCGTTGATCGACAGCCAGTACGCAGTGTTCAACGAAGAAGTCATGCCGGCGCTGACGGAACAGGGAATCCGCATCGTCAACCATGAGCGCCGCACACAGGCGCAGGCGCGCTGGGTCGAGAAGTTTTTCAATGCGCAAGTGCGGCCCTTGCTTGTTCCCATCGGCTTGGACCCGGCGCACCCCTTCCCCCAGGTGGCGAACAAGTCCCTCAACTTCATCGCCCGGCTGACGGGGCAAGATGCGTTCGGGCGCGCGAATACGATCGCCATCGTCAAGGTCCCCCGCGTATTGCCGCGGGTCATCAAGCTCCCGACGCATCTCAGCGGTGCCGACCAGTGCTTCGTGCTGTTGACCAGCGTGATTCGGGCTCACCTGGCTGAATTGTTTCCAAGGCGCGTGGTCGAGGCGTTTTCGCAGTTCCGTGTGACGCGCGACTCCGATCTGGATGTCGACGAAGACGACGTGACGAACTTGCGCCAGGCGTTGCGCTCCGGGTTGACGACGCGCCACTTCGGCCAAGCGATCCGCCTCGAGGTCGTGGATTCCTGCCCGACGGAGCTTGTGGAATTTTTGCTGCAACAGTTCGGCCTTCCCGGCAGTGCCTTGTACCGAGTCAACGGCCCGGTGAACCTGGTGCGGCTGAACGAACTCATCGATCAGGCAGACGCGCCCAAGTTGCGCTTCAAGCCGTTCGCCCCCGCCTGGCCTGCGGCTTTGTCGCGCCAGCAGCCCATCTTCGAGCAGCTGCAGAAAGGCGACGTGCTGCTGCACCACCCGTTCGAGTCCTTCGAGCCGGTTGTGCAGTTCTTGCGTGAGGCGGTGCACGACGTGGACGTGCTCGCGATCCGGCAGACGATTTACCGCACCGGCGCCGAGTCGCCCTTGATGGACTTGCTGATCGAGGCTGCGCGTCGCGGCAAGGAGGTCACCTGCGTCGTCGAACTCAAGGCGCGTTTCGAAGAAGAGGCGAACATCAACTGGGCGGAGCGGCTCGAGGCCGTGGGTGCGCAGGTGGTGTACGGCATCGTCGGCCTCAAAACCCACGCCAAGTTGCTGCTGCTGACGCGCCGCGAGGGGGCGAAGTTGCGCCGCTACGCGCATCTGTCGACGGGCAACTACAACCCCAAGACGGCCTGCCTGTACACCGATGTCGGCTATTTCACGGCGGATCCGGAATTGACGGCCGACGCCGACGCCGTATTTCAGCAGCTCGCCAGCCTGGGCCGGATGAAGCCGACGCGGGTGCTCCTGCAAGCGCCTTTCACCTTGCACAAACACATGATTGCGCAGATTGCGCGCGTGCGCGACGGCGCCGCCGCGGGGAACGACGCGCGCATCGTCGTGAAGCTCAACGCGCTGACCGACGTGCCTCTCATCGAAGCGCTTGTTGGCGCAGCGCGCGCGGGCGCGCGCATCGACTTGCTGGTGCGCGGTGCGTGCCTGCTTCCGGCGTCGATTCCGCAGGTCACGGATCGGATTCGCGTGCGCTCCGTCGTGGGGCGGTTCCTCGAGCATACGCGCGTCATCTACTTCCGCTGGGGGAGCCACAGGGACGACGAGGCGCTGTACTTGTCCAGCGCCGATTGGATGGGGCGCAACATGTTCGGCCGCATCGAAGTGGCCTGGCCGGTGCGCGATGCCCGGCTGCGCCAGCGCGTCATCGACGAATGCCTTGTGCCTTACCTGCACGATGGTCAGGACGCCTGGAATTTGCACGCGGATGGCAGCTACGCGCGCGCCGACACGCACGGGGTCAGCGCCCAGCAAGCCTTGCTCGATCGGTTTGCCGGGGCTGCGCGATGGACTTGATCTTGTGGCGCCACGCCGAGGCTTTCGATGCCGGCGATGGGCAGGACGATCTGTCGCGCGGGCTCACCCCCAAGGGCGAACGCCACGCCCAACGCATGGCGCAGTGGTTGAATCGGCGCATCGCAGAAACGACGCGAGTTCTCGTCTCGCCGGCGTTGCGTTGCCAGCAAACCGCCGCCGCCCTCGAGAAGAAGGCCAAGACCTTGCCAGAGTTGGCGCCGGGTGTCGACGTGCAGTTGCTGCTCGATGCGGCACGCTGGCCCGACTCGAGCACGCCGGTGCTGCTGGTGGGTCATCAGCCGACCTTGGGAATGCTCGCCGCCACCCTGCTCACCGGAACGCCGCACGCGTTGTCGGTGAAGAAGGGATGCGTCTGGTGGTTGCGCAGCCGCGACCGCGAAGGCTTGGCCGATGTGACCTTGTACGCGGTGCAGTCGCCCGACAACTGTTGACGGCGGCGCCGACGCGCACACCCGCCGCGGCCCGGAAACGCTTTATACTGTTTATACGGTATGTGCCGTATTCATTGAGCACCCCATGGTCGCTGCAAAGAAACTCGCCGTCAAGATGCCCGCGGCCAAGAAGACCGTCGCGAATCGCGTTGCGCCGGTGAAGGCCAAACCCACGGGAGTGGTCAAGCCCAAAATGAAGCTGGTGCGTGACAGCTTCACGATGCCCAAAACGGAGTATGCCGCGATCGACGCGCTCAAGCAGCGTGCCCTGAGCCTCGCCCATCCTGTGAAAAAGAGCGAGTTGCTGCGTGCCGGAATCGGTGCCCTGAAGGCTATGAGCGATGTGGCTTTTCTGGCTGCGGTCAAGGTCATTCCCAGCCTGAAAACAGGCCGCCCCAAGCGCGCCAAGGCGCCGGTTGCGCCAGGTGAAGGCAAGCGCTCCTGAGAGAGGCTGAAGCGGTCGGGGCGACCTCGACTTTCGAGGTCCCTTGATCGGCATCGCGATCGTCGCGACCTTGCCCTTGGCGCTTCAGCGCGCGGTCGCGCCGCAACCTGCCGAGCCATTGATTCCTGTCAGGCCTGCATCTCCAAGCGAAATACGTTCGTTCGGTTCCAGAACTGCAGTTCTTCGTTGAACAGATACAAGGCTCGCGGTTGAGCCTCCGCCCAGCCCGCAGGGAAGCGCAACACGACATCGCGGCCGTGGGCGTCCGCGCGAATGGCCCCCGGATCGACTTCACCGCGCGCGTGGCACTTGATGATGGCCAAGCGCAGACACAGCGCTTGCCAGGCGAAACCCTCTTCGACCAGCTCGGTTTCGATCTTGCGCAAACCGCCACGTTGGCCCAGCACGAGTGCGGCCAAGCGGCGCAGCTGGCTCTGCGAGAACCCGGCCGCATCGACGTGCGCCACCAGATAGGCACTGTGGCGGTGGTGGTCGTGGTGCGACACCATCATGCCCATCTCGTGCAGGGCGCTGGCCCACAGGACTTCGCGTGTTCGTTCGACTCCAGCGCGTGGCTGCACGCGTTGGTACAGGCGCTGCGCGATCTGGCTGACGCGTTGCGCCTGGTGTGTGTCGACCATGAAGCGGCGCTGCAGGTCGCGCACCGAAGCGTCGCGAACGTCGTGCCCCACCTGGTGCATGACCGCGGCGTGGCGACGCTCGTCCAGGTCGAAAATGAGGCCCTGACGCAATGCCCCTTGCGTGGGCCGCAGTTCTTCAATGCCGAATTGCGAAGCGAGCGTGTAAAGAATCGACACGCCTCCGGCGATCACCAGGCGACGGTCATCTTTCAGCCCGGGCAGCGCGAGCTGCGCAATGTTCCCGGCTTCGATGCAGCGCTTGATCAGCCAGCGCAGACCTTCGGCGGTGATGCGCCCGTCGCTCACGGCGTTCGCGGCAAGGACCTGCGACACGGCGCTGACCGTTCCCGATGAACCCAGCGCTTCTTGCCAGTGGCCTGGGGCAAACGTTTCGAGACCTTCTTCCAGCTCGGCGCCTGCGGCGATCTGCGCGGCGCGAAACGCTGCCGCCGTCAACTCACCGTGGGGGAAAAAATCGAGCGACAGCCCCACGCAACCGACACCGAACGATTCGGCGTGGCGGGGGTTGCGCCCCTGGCCGAGGATCAATTCTGTGGAGCGCCCACCGATATCTACCACCAGGCGCGGCAGGTTCGTCGTGTGCAGTCGGGCCACCCCCTTGTAGGTCAAGCGCGCCTCTTCGCGGCCGGAAATCACTTCGATCGAGTGACCGAGCGCCGCCTGGGCCTGCAGCAAGAAGGCATCGCGGTTGCGCGCTTCGCGCAGAGTCTGCGTCGCGACGGCGCGTACCTGCTGGGGGATGAAGCCATTCAGGCGTTTCGCGAAGCGCGTCAGGCAATCCAAGCCGCGCTGCGCGGCTTGGGGCGTGAGCATGCCGTTGGCGTCGAGCCCCGCGCCCAGGCGCACGGTTTCTTTGAGGTAGTCGATGCGCCGGTAGCGCCCCTGGATCAGCTGGCCGATCTCGAGCCGGAAGCTGTTCGACCCCAGGTCAATCCCCACGAGCTGCCCAGGCCAGCGCGAATCTGCGTCGAGTGCGGCGATCGTTGGATCAGGCATGCGCGCGATTGTCAGGGCATTCCTCAGGGTTTCTCGCGGGCAAGCGCGCGGGGACCATGTTCATAGAATGATGCTCTTCACGCCACTTGCGAGGCATGCCATGCTTCAGAGCGAATTCGACAGCTTGACCCCGACACGCGCTTACAGCCGGCGCGATTTTGTGCGCACCAGCGTGGGCAGCGGATTCGCCACCGCGGTGCTGCCCGTCACCGCGCAAACGATTCGCACCGACAGCGCCAGCCTGACCGCGGGCGAAGTGACGATCATGGTGGGCGACTTCAAGATGCCCGCGTATCGCGCCATGCCCACCGGCAAGAGCAACTTGCCCGTCGTGCTTGTCGTCTCGGAAATTTTCGGCGTGCACGAACACATCGCCGATGTCGCGCGCCGCTTCGCCAAGCGCGGTTATCTGGCGATCGCCCCCGAAATGTTCGTGCGACAGGGCGACGCGCAAAGCTACGGCGAAATCGCCAAGCTCGTCGCCGAGGTCATCGCGAAGGTGCCCGACGCCCAGGTCATGGGCGACCTCGACGCGTGCGTCCCCTGGGCCAAAGCCAACGGCGGGAATGCGTCCAAACTCGCCGTCACCGGCTTTTGCTGGGGCGGGCGAATCACGTGGCTTTACAGCGCGCACAACCCGGCGGTGAAGGCCGGCGTGGCCTGGTACGGGCGCCTCGTCGGCGCCGGATCCGCGCTCACCCCCAAACATCCGGTGGACCTTGCCGGCGGCTTGAACGGGCCGGTGCTTGGCCTCTACGGCGGTCAGGACGGCGGCATTCCGCTGGACACCGTCGAGAAGATGAAGTCGGCTTTGGCCGCGGGAAGCGGCGCGGCGAAGCGCTCGGAGTTTGTCGTCTATGCGGATGCGCCGCACGCGTTTCACGCCGACTACCGTCCGAGTTTCCGCAAAGACGCTGCCGAAGACGGCTGGAAGCGTTGCGTCGCGTGGTTCGAGGCGAACGGCGTCGCCTGAATTCCACTTCCCTGCGTGCCGGCCGCGAAGCCGTCAAGGCGCGCGGCCGTTTGTTTTTTTCTAGCCATCGACCATGACCCTGCTGTACATCGTGATTGCGACGTTCGCCGGAGGGGTGCTGTCGGTGTTGATTTCGGCGGCGCTCACCGTCAGCGTGCTGGGCCGAGTGGTGCGCCATCTGGTGAGCCTGTCCACCGGCGTTCTTCTCGGCACCGCGCTGCTGGACATCCTTCCCGAGGCCTTCGAGGGCAAGGCAAGTCCGCAGCACTTGTTCCTCACGCTGCTCGCGGGCCTGCTGTTTTTCTTTCTGCTCGAAAAGGCCGAACTCTACCGGCATGGCCACCATCACGAAGGCGACGATCATCATCACCACCACGGCTTCGACGAAGGTCAGGCCGGGCGCGGCGGCTGGAGCGTCTTGCTCGGCGACAGCATCCACAATTTCACCGACGGCGTGATCATCGCGGCCGCATTCCTGGCCGATACGCGACTGGGCGTGGTGACTTCACTGGCGATCGTCGCGCACGAGATCCCACAAGAGGTCGGCGACTACATCGTCTTGCTCAACGCGGGACTTTCGCGCGCTCGGGCGCTCGCCTACAACGCGATCTCGGGGCTGTCGGCGGTGCTGGGTGGCGTGCTCGGGTATTTTCTCGTCGGCCCGTGGACCGAGATGTTTCCCTACCTGCTCGTCATCGCCGCAAGCAGTTTCATCTACGTTGCCGTGGCCGACCTGATTCCGCAGCTCCAGCATCGACTGTCGCTGCGCGAGACGCTCTGGCAATTGGCGTGGCTGGGGTTTGGCTTGGGGCTGATCGCGTTGTTCACGAGCCAGGCGCACGGGCATTGAGCGCCCCCAGGCGGCGCGAACGCCGCCGCCCCCGAAGGGGCCCGAGTCGCCGGGCAAAGCCGGATTTACTCAGGATCTAGCGCACCACAAGCACCGGTATCGTGGAGTGCGTGAGCACCTTCTGCGTTTCGCTGCCGAGCAACAGCGCGACCATTCCGCGTCGACCGTGTGAGGCCATGACGAGCAGGTCGCAGTCCATTCGGGTCGCGTGGTCGATGATCGCCTCCCAGGGGTGCAGTGCCTCCACGGTGTGGCCTTGACAGCTCAGCCCCAAGGCAGCGCACGCGTCGCTGACCGCCTTGACACGCGCCAGGGCGATGCGCTCCTGGGCGTCGAAGAATTCCTGCGGCGGCGTGGGCTGCATCTCCGAAATCGCGCTGTACGGGAACGGCTCCTTGACGCTGATCGTGTAGATCGCGGCGCCAAGCGCTTTGGCCATCGTGATCGCGGTGTTGACGGCCTTTTCCGTGACGTCGGATCCGTCCGTGGGAACCAGGATGCGTTTGAACATGAGCGACTCCTTGGAAGTGGCAGAAGTATTGCCCGCTAAGCTAGGCTTCCGTTTGATCCGCGTCAAGCCCTCCCGATGCCCTCAGCCTCGGGCGATCGGGCGCGCAGGGTCTGACGACCACTCGCTCCAGGACCCCGGGTAGAGCGCCGAGCCCGTCAGGCCGGCGACCTCCATGGCGAGCAGGTTGTGGCATGCCGTGACGCCCGAGCCGCAACTGTGGACCACACCCTGCGGCCCGGGGCCGCCCATCAGCGCGGCAAACTCTTCGCGCAGTCGATCGGCCGGCTTGAAGCGTCCCCCCGTATCGAGGTTGTCCTTGAAAAAGCGGTTCAACGCGCCTGGAATGTGGCCGGCTTGCTTGTCCAGCGGTTCGACTTCGCCGCGGAATCGCTCCGGCGCGCGGGCGTCGATCAGGCGCACGTTGCCCAGTGTCGCGGCAAGCGCGGCTGCGTCTCGCGATTGGACGAGCGCCGGGCGATCCGGGTAGGGCGGGGCGCTGCCCGGCGCAACGGGGTCTGTGCTCAGCGCGCCACCGGCGGCCAGCCAAGCGGCAATTCCGCCGTCGAGCACGGCGACCGCGTCGTGCCCCATCCAACGCAGCATCCACCAGGCGCGTGCCGCGTACACGCCGCCCTGCGCATCGAGCGTCACGACGCGGCTGTGCGGGGCGATGCCGGCGCGGCCGAGCGTGCGGGCGAAGTCGGCACGCTCAGGAAGCGGGTGCCGGCCGTTGTGCCCGTTCTTCGCGCGCGACAAGTCGGTATCGAGATGCCAATAGAGCGAGCCCGGAACATGGCCAGCGCGCCAGGCATTGCGCCCGGCCTCGACGTCCGCCAGGTCGAAGCGCACGTCGATCAAGGTCAATGGCTCTTGCGTACGCTGCTGCGACAGAACGCGCTCGGCCGAGATGAGGGGTTGGGTGAACATGATGCGATGCGAGGCAAGGTCTCAGGCGGGCGCGGCCACCATGGCGCGCCGATACCACTCGTGGAACTGCTGCATGCCGTCTTCCATCGGGCTCTGGTAGGGGCCGTACTCGTCGTCTCCGCGCGCCAACAGGGCGGCGCGCCCGGCGTCCATGCGCAGCGCGATCTGGTCGTCTTCGAAACAGGTTTCCATGTAGGCGGCCTGCTGGGCCTCGACGAACTCGCGTTCGAATGCGCAAATATCTTCAGGGTAGTAGAACTCGACGACGTTCCGCGTCGTGCGCGGCCCGGTGGCAATGAGGCTGGAGACGACCAGCACGTGCGGGTACCACTCGACCATGAGCGTCGGGTAGTAGGTCAGCCACACCGCGCCTTGACGCGGCGTGCGCCCGTCGGAGTAGTCGAGCACGACGTCGTGCCATTTCCTGTAGACGTCCGAGCCGGGCCGGCCAAGCACCTTGCCCCCCGGTGTCGCGATGCCCACCGTCTGCACCGAATAGTCGGCCCCCATCTCCCAGCGCAAATCGTCGCACGTGACGAAGTTGCCCAGGCCCGGGTGGAACGGGCCGACGTGATAGTCCTCGAGGTAGACCTCGATGAAGGTCTTCCAGTTGTAATCGCACTCGTGCAGGTGAACGCGGTCGAGCACGTATCCGGTGAAGTCGAGGTCGGCCTTCGGGCCCAGACTCGCGAGTTCGCGCGCCACGTCGCGCGGGCCGGCGTCGAAGAGCAGGCCGTTCCAGCGCTGCAGCGGGTAGTTCTTCAGATCAAGGCAGGGGTCGTCCGGAAAGTGCGGCGCGGCAATGAGCTGGCCGTGTGCAGAGTACGTCCAGCGGTGCAAGGGGCAGACGATCGTGTTGCCCGCAGCCGCGGTGCTGCCCCGGCCGCGCAGCATCACCGCTTGGCGGTGCCGGCACACGTTGGAAATGAGTTCCACGCCCTGGGGGGTGTGCACCAGCGCCCGGCCTTCACCTTCCTGAGGCAAGGCGTGGAAGTCGCCAAGCCGCGGAACGCTCAATTCATGGCCGACGTAGCGTGGCGCTCGATTCAGGATGCGCTCGCGCTCGAGCTCGAACTGTGCGGCATCGAAGTAGCTCGATACGTTGAGCTGCGAGTGGATTCGATCCGCAGCGCACAGGCCAATGCTCAGGTCGGACATGTCTCGAGAGGGCCTCAGGGAAGAAGTTCAGTGAGCCGCTGTCGACCGGGCCGTGGCTTGGGCGCGCCAGGCGACGTGCAGGGCCGCGGATTCTAAACGGCGATGCGCGGGAGCGCTGCGCTCGATAACCCGGCCGTGCTTGCAACCGCACACAGCGCGAGGCTGACGATGGCCACACCGGCCGTTGAAATGCGCTTCGCTGACTACAATCGGCCAGGACATCCTCATGCCAAGAACGCCCGCACCCCCAGCCTCGGCTCAGGCCGAATTGAGCTATGAAGACGCGCTTGCCGAGCTGGAGCGCTTGGTCGCGTCGATGGAGGGTGGGCAGTTGCCGCTGGATTCACTGATTCATGCCTACCAGCGCGGCGCCGAGCTGCTGCAAACCTGCCGTTCGCGCCTGGACGCGGTCGAGTCCCAGGTGAAAGTTCTCGAGGAGGGGCGACTCAAGCCCTGGGTCGGATCATGAATCTGGGCGAGTTCGACCTGTGGATGAAAGCCGAGTTGTGCGCTGTCGAAGCCGCATTGCTCGAATGGGTGCCGGTGGACGCGCCCGCGGGCCTGGGTCGGGCCATGCGCTATGGCGTGCTCGACGGCGGCAAGCGCCTGCGCCCGTTGCTCGTGTCGGCCGCGAGCCAGGCCGTGGGCGGGTTGCGTACGGCGGCGCTTCGAGCTGCGTGCGCCGTCGAATTGATTCACGCCTATTCGCTGATTCACGACGACATGCCGTGCATGGACAACGACGTGTTGCGCCGCGGCAAGCCCACCGTGCACGTGCAATTCGGCGAGGCGCAGGCGATGCTTGCCGGTGACGCGATGCAGGCCCTGGCTTTTGAAGTCCTGACTCCCACGTCGGGCGTTCCGGCGGCGTTGCAGGCGCGTTTGTGCAGTCTGCTGGCGCGCGCTGCGGGCCACGCCGGCATGGCCGGCGGCCAGGCGATCGACCTGGCGAGCATCGGCGTCACGCTGGACGAGCCGGTGCTGCGCGACATGCATCGGCGCAAGACCGGCGCCCTGTTGCGCGCCAGCGTGCTCATGGGTGCCGCGTGCGGAAGCCCGAGCCCCGAGACGTATGCGGCGCTCGAGACTTACGGCGAGGCGCTGGGTCTGGCGTTTCAGGTCGTCGACGACATCCTCGACGTGACGCAGGCGTCCGCTACGTTGGGTAAGACGGCTGGCAAGGATATCGACAACAACAAGCCCACTTATGTCAGCGTTCTCGGCCTCGACGCCGCGCGGCGCCACGCCGATGATTTGCGCGACCAGGCCCAGGCGGCGCTGGCCCGCAGCGGTTTGCCGCAGGCGGCCTGGCTCAGCGTGCTGGCGGACAAAGTGGTCGAACGGGACAGTTAGGATGCCGGCATGCTCATGAAACAGTCGTTGCTGCAAACGATAGACGCTCCCGCCGACATGAAACGCCTGTCGCGGGCGGAACTGGTCCAGCTGGCCGGCGAACTGCGCCAGTTCATGCTGCACAGCGTTTCGCAGACCGGTGGCCACCTGGGGTCGAACCTGGGCACCGTGGAGCTGACGGTGGCACTGCACTACGTGTTCAATGCGCCCTACGACCGCATGGTGTGGGACGTGGGGCATCAGACCTACCCGCACAAAATCCTCACCGGTCGGCGCGAGCGCATGGGCACGCTGCGCCAGTTGGGCGGCATCTCGGGCTTCCCGACGCGCGCCGAGAGCGAATTCGACGCCTTCGGCACGGCGCACTCGTCGACGTCGATCTCTGCAGCGCTGGGCATGGCGCTGGCGGCCAAGCACAAGGGCGAGGACCGCAAGACCGTCGCAATCATCGGCGACGGGGCCATGTCGGCCGGCATGGCCTACGAGGCCCTCAACAACGCCGGCGTCGCCAACGTCGACATGCTTGTCGTGCTCAACGACAACGACATGTCGATCTCGCCGCCCGTGGGCGCGTTGAACCGCTACCTCGCGCGCCTGATGAGCGGCAAGTTTTACGCGGCCGCGCGCGACACCGCCAAGACGGTTCTGAAAAACGCGCCGCCGCTGTTCGAGCTGGCGCGCCGCTTCGAAGAGCACGCCAAAGGCATGATCGTGCCGGGAACGATCTTCGAGGAATTGGGCTTCAACTACGTCGGCCCGATCGACGGCCACGACCTCGATTCGTTGATTCCGACGCTGGAGAATCTGCGCGGCCTCAAAGGGCAGCAGTTCCTGCACGTCGTCACGCGCAAAGGCTATGGCTACAAACTGGCCGAAGCCGACCCAGTGGGCTACCACGCGGCGTCGGGGAAATTCGACCCCGCAGTGGGCTTTCAAAAACCTGCGCAGCCGCAGAAAACCAGCTTCACGCAAGTGTTTGGCCAGTGGCTTTGCGACATGGCGGAGAAAGACGATCGACTCGTGGCGATCACGCCGGCGATGCGTGAAGGCTCGGGCATGGTCGAGTTCGAGAAGCGCTTTCCGCGCCGCTATCACGACGTCGGCATCGCTGAGCAGCACGCCGTGACGTTTGCCGCGGGCCTGGCGTGCGAAGGGCTGAAGCCGGTGGTCGCGATTTACTCGACGTTTCTGCAGCGCGGCTACGATCAGTTGATTCACGACGTCGCGATCCAGAAATTGCCCGTCGTGTTTGCACTGGACCGCGCCGGCATCGTAGGCGCCGACGGCCCGACCCACGCCGGCGCCTACGACATCGCCTACCTGCGCTGCATTCCGAACATGAGCGTGCTCACGCCAGCCGACGAAAACGAATGCCGCCAAGCCTTGTACACGGCGTTTCTGCAAGATCACCCGGTGGCCGTGCGTTACCCGCGCGGTAGCGGCGTGGGTGTGGCGGTGCAAAGCGAGATGGTGGCCTTGCCCTTCGGGCGCGGCGAAGTGCGGCGCCAGGGCAGCCGCGTCGCCATCCTGGCGTTCGGCACGCTGCTGTATCCGGCGCTGGCTGCCGGCGAGGCGCTTGACGCAACGGTGGCGAACATGCGCTTCGCGAAACCACTCGACGCTGCGCTGTGTCTCGAGCTCGCGCGCAGCCACGAGGCGATCGTGACCGTCGAAGAAGGCTGCATCGCGGGCGGCGCCGGCAGCGCCGTGCTCGAGGCGCTGGCGCGGGCGGGTGTCTCGGTACCGGTTCTGAATCTGGGCCTGCCGGATGAATTCATCGAACATGGTGACCCGGGCAAGCTGCTCGCGCGCTGCCGCCTGGACGCCGCGGGAATCGAACGCGCCATCGTCGAGCGCTTCGGCAAGCCGGTGGCGTTGCGCTCCGTGGTGAATCATTGAACGCCGAACTGCACATTCCCGACACCCAGAGCGCGAGCGATCAACGGCACCTGGCGATTCAGCGTGTCGGCGTGAGGTCGGTGCGCTACCCGATTGCGCTGCGCATCGGTGCGGGGATGGTGACGTCGGTCGCGCACTGGGACCTTGATGTGGCGTTGCCGCCCGAGCGCAAGGGCACGCACATGTCGCGCCTCGTGGCGTGGCTCGACGCATTGCACGAACCGCTCGACTGTGCCGGCCTGCGCCGCGAATTGGCCGCGATGCTCGCGCGGCTTGGCGCGACGGAGGGGCGAATCGAAGCGCGTTTTCCGTTTTTCTTGCGCAAGCGCGCCCCCGTGTCCGGGGTGCAAAGCCTGCTCGAATATCAAGGGCGCTGGGTCGCCGAGCAGCGCAACGGGCAGACCTCGATTTGGGCGAGCGTGACGGTGTCCGTCAAGTCGCTGTGCCCTTGTTCGAAAGAAATTTCCGAATACGGTGCGCACAACCAGCGCTCTCAGGTCGAGATTTGCGTCGAGTTGCTCGGCGAGATCGGCTGGGAAGAGCTGGTGCGGTTTGCCGAAGACAGCGCCTCGAGCGAGATCTGGGCCTTGCTCAAGCGCGCCGACGAAAAGTGGGTCACGGAACGCGCTTACGAGAACCCGAAGTTCGTTGAAGACATGGTGCGCGACGTGGCGCTGCTGCTCAACGCCGATCCCCGCGTGGGGCGTTACCGGGTCGACGTCGAAAACCTCGAGTCGATTCACAACCACTCGGCGGTGGCGTGCATCGAGCGCGGTGAGTTGCCCACGGGGCTCTGACTCGCGCGCGAAGCCCGACTCACCGCGGGCGTTGTGCCCGCGGTCGCTACCGCGCCCCGGTTGGCTCGGCGGCCAAGCCCAGCAAGGCGGGATCGCCGCGGCCCTGACGCACCACGAGAGACGCACCGCCGCTGAGGTCCACCACGGTTGTCGGCTGCATCGAACAAGGCCCCGCGTCAAGCACGGCTTGAATCACTTTCTGAAAGCGCTCGCGAATCAGCGCGGCGTCGTTCATCGGTTCAGATTCCCCTTGCGCAATCAGCGTCGTTGCCAGCAGGGGTTGGCCCAGCGCCGCGAGCAAGGCCTGCGTGACATGGTGGTCCGGAACGCGTAAACCGATGGTGCGCCGCGACGGGTGCGACACGCGGCGCGGCACTTCCTTGGTCGCCTCAAGAATGAACGTGAACGGCCCGGGTGTTCCCAGCTTGAGCAGGCGGAACTGCCGGTTATCGACGCGCGCGTACGTCGCGAGTTCGCTGAGGTCGCGGCAGAGCAAGGTCAGGTGATGCTTGCCGTCCATGCCACGGATGCGGCGCAGGTTTTCCGCCGCGGCCTTGTCGTCGAGGTGACACACCAGCGCATAGCTCGAATCGGTGGGGATGGCCGCGATGCCCCCGTCATGCAAGATTTGCGCGGCTTGACGGATCAGGCGCGGCTGCGGGTTATCCGGGTGGAGCTCGAACAGCTGCGACATCGCCCGATTGTCGATGCGCCTGCGGCGCGAACGACGATCGACTCCGAAATCTCAGCGCGCTCAGGCGCGCAGCTGCAGAATCGTTCGCGCGGTTTGTTTGGGTGACCCCAGGGCGGGGCACATCGCCCATCGATCGAGCCGCTCATTGCCTACCCTGACCATTCCGGTGTGTTGGTTCAGGTCGGCATCGATGACAGGGTCGTCGTTGAAGAAGCCGAGCTTGCGCCGGATCACGTCGATTTCCGCCGGCTTGCCGGTGAGGAAAGTCCAGCCCTTCGGAATGGCATAGCGTTTGACGTAGTCTTGCAGCGCTTGGGGCGTATCGATGTCGGGGCGCAAGGTCATGGAGTACATGAAGACTTGCTTGTCGAGGTGGTCCGCGAGCTCCTCCTGGACGAGTTTCAGGTTCGCGGTATTGCCCGGGCAGATCCCGGCGCACGCCGTGTACATCATGTTGATCGCGACAACCTTGCCTTTGATGATGTCGTCGTAGAAGCGAAGCTTGCGACCGTCGTGGGTGAGCACGGGCGTGTTCGGAAAGTAGCCGGCGCGCGGCCCCGGCCGCGACTGCAGAGCACCTGGGGTGGTGCCGATCGCGGACGTGGCTGCGCCTGCGCCCGAGAGGAAAATCAACTGCCTCTTGGAAATCATTTCATTGCTCCTGATGGTTCAGGCACCCGATCAGGGCACCACGTCCCAGCGCACCATCATCGCGTGATCCTCATGGGTCAGGTTGTGGCAATGCATCAGGTACTTGCCGGTGAAGTCGCTGAAGCGCAGCAGCACGCGCACTTCCTCGCCCGGCTTGAGGACGTAGACGTCTTTGCGCCCCGCTTCATGCGCCGGCGGCGCCTTGCCGTTGCGAGACAAGATACGCCCCTCTGTCATGTGAATGTGCACCGGGTGGTGCCAGCTTCCCTTGCCGCGCAGGGTCCAGATCTCCGAGGTGCCGCGTTTCGGACTGGCATAGACGACATTCGGGTCGAAGATCTTGCCGTTCACCGTCCAGATGTCGTTGACCTTGTCGAACTCGAAGCTGCGCGTCTTGGCCACCTCCGCCAGGTTGATCGGGGGCAGGCCACGCAGCGTGGCGGGCACTTGGCTCGGGTCCATGGTGTTCGAGGCGGTCGCCGCTTCGACGTCGAACCGAAGAATTTGCACACCCGCGCTTTGCAGATCCCCGGCAGCGTTACGCACGTTGATCAATGCGCCCTCGGGGCCACGCCCGTCTTTCTGGATCAGGCGGTTCACCAGGTACAGCTGTTGTCCCGCGAACTGACTGAAGTCGATGACGATGTCGCCGCGCTCGGCCGGGCCGAGAGCGACCTTGTTCATCGTGATTGGGGCGGGCAACAGGTTGCCGTCGTTGGCGATGTACTTGAAGGTCTGGTTCGTGCCGGCGCTCGTGGTGAGATACAGCTCGTAGAAACGCGACAGGCTCGCGTCGAGCAAACGGAACCGGTATTTGCGCGGCTTGACCTTGAAGAAAGGTTGGATCTTGCCGTTCACGCAGAACTTGTTGCCCAGAAAGCCCTTCGACTCGAACGGGTCCATCCAGGCGTAGCCGCCCGAATCGAATTGCCGGTCCTGGATCACCAGCGGCACGTCGTGGCCGCCGGGCCCTACACCGCTGGGCAGGCGCAGCGCGCCTGGTGTCGCGTCGGTTTCGTTGCCCGAGTCGATGTGGTCGTACATCAGGTACATACCCGCCAGACCGCGGTAGACGTTGCCCGCAGTGAAGTCCATTCGATGGTCGTGATACCAGAGCGTGCCCAGGCCCTCGCGCGGGTCGCCGTGGGGCGTTTCGATGTTGTGGAACTTGTCGTAGCTCGCGTAGCAATGGGGATAGTGATGATCTTTGAAGGTGCCTGGGCCGGTCAAGGTGGGGCCGTACTTGGTGGCGCTGTAGTAGTTGCCGGTGAACCCGTCGCTCTCTGACGGGCAGTGCAGGTTGTGCAAGTGCGTCGAAATTTCCGGCGAGCCGAATCCCACCGCATTCGCGGGCAGCTCGTTGTGGATGCGCACGAGTGCGGGCTGGCCATAGCGCGCGCAGAACACAGGCCCGGGAACGATGCCGTCGTAACCCCATACCGCCTGCGTCGGCAGGTTCGGGTGGAAAGAGTGCATCCCGGTCTTGACGCGCAAGTTGTAGAACTTCTGTGCCGGCCACTCGTCCCAGGCCTGGTGCGGGTCTCGGCCGGCTTCGCCGTAGTCCTTGTTCGCCAGCCTCGTCGGTGCAAGAAGCCCGGTGGGCAGCGGTTCCGCGGCTTTGGGTGCGTAGACCGGCAGCGCCACCACGAACGGCGGCGTGGTCGGCCCCGGGGGCGGGTCTTTTGCCAGGGCTGAAGTCAGACCGATCTGCGTAGGCAATGCCGTCGAGGCCGCTGCCGCAGCGCCAATTTTCAGGACATTGCGCCTGCTGTTCTGAGGCGGAGGTGTACTGCTGTCGTTTTCGCTCATCTCTTTCTCCCGGTGCTTGTTTTCCAACGTCGATCGATTCTTTGAAGTGGCTTCAGGAATGGATCGCTTCAGTTCAGTCTAAGGAGCCGATGCCTGAAGCACTATCCTGCGAATATGGGGTGGGTCTGCCTGCGCTTCGATCGGAGCACGTCAACGCGTCGAATCGACCGGCGTGAGACCTCGGCGTATTCGTCAGGCAAGGCACTGCCGCACGTTTGATCGTCTGTCCTGCGCGCCACCGCAAACCCCCGCTTCACACGACGGTGTACGCTTTCGCCTTTTGGCGCGTGCGCGGCTCGACGCCCTTCGAGGTTTGAAATGTCGAATTTGCTGAATCGGTTCCTTGTTTGCCTGGCGCTCGCTGCGGGGCTGTGCTGCGCCGGCCTCACGCACGCTGCCGACGAGTTTCTCGACCCCGAGGTGGCTTTCAAGCTGTCTGGCCGCGCGCTGGACGCGCAGCGCATCGAAGTCAGGTTCGATATCGCACCGGGCTACTACCTGTACGGCGACAAATTCAGCGTCGAAACCAGCCCGCCGGGCGCCAAGCCGCCGATCGTTCAAGTCCCCAAGGGCAAGATCAAGTACGACGAGACTTTCCAGAAGGATGTGGAGACGTTTCGCGACAGCGTCACGCTCCGCGTGTCGCTTGCCGGGGTGGCGTCCGCACCTTTCAAGTTGCTCGTCGGCAATCAAGGTTGTGCCGACAAGGGGCTGTGCTACCCGCCCACGCAACGCGCGTTTCGCGTTGAGCCAGGATCCGGCAGCACGCCGCTGCGCCTGTCGCTGTTGAGCGAAGCGCAGGCAGCGGATTCAACGGGGGCCGGCGCGCCCAAGGGCGTCGACGCGGTGAGGAACAACAACCCGGTTGAGCGGAGCGGTTTCGGGGCGGCGCTCGAGTCGAAGAACCTGTTGTGGATTGTCGGCGCCTTCTTGCTGGCGGGCCTGCTGCTTTCCCTGACGCCTTGTGTGTTGCCGATGTTGCCCATCCTCTCGTCGATCATCGTCGGGCAAGCCGGGGCACCCACGCGCAGTCGCGGCTTCCGTCTGGCGCTTGCGTATTCCCTGGGGATGGCGCTCGTCTACACCGCGTTCGGCATGGCCGCCGGGTTGCTCGGCGAGGGCCTGGCCGCGGCTTTGCAAAACGCCTGGGTTCTGGGCGCGTTCGGGCTGCTGCTGGTGATCCTGTCGCTCTCGATGTTCGGCGTCTATGAACTGCAGTTGCCCTCGTTCGTGCAGTCGCGTTTGGCGAAGGTATCGGGGCGCCTGCAAGGGGGCCGTTATGCCGGCGTCTTTGCGATGGGTGGGCTCTCGGCGGTGATCGTCTCGCCATGCGTGGCGGCGCCGCTGGCGGGGGCACTCGTCTACATCAGCCAGACGCGCGACGTCGTGCTGGGCGGCGTGGCGCTGTTCGCGATGGCGGTCGGCATGAGCGCGCCGCTCCTCCTGCTCGGTCTCTCTTCGGGCTCCGTGCTGCCGCGCGCGGGCGAGTGGATGGAGCGCGTCAAGCACGCTTTCGGCTTCATGCTGCTCGGCGTGGCGCTGTGGATCGTCGCGCCGGTTCTTCCCGCGTGGGCCGCGATGATCGCGCTCGCAGCACTGCTGCTGGCGTGCGCGGTCTACCTGGGCGCGTTCGAGCGACTCGAACACGCCGTCACGCCGCGGCGCGCGATGGTCAAGAGCGCCGGAATTGTGCTGGCCGTCCTGGCTGCGCTGCAACTCGTCGGCGTGGCATCGGGAGGGCGCGACGTCCTGCAACCGCTCACGCACTTGTCGGCTTCAGCGTCGGACTCGGTCGCACCCACCGCCGCGCACAAGTCCCAACTCGCGTTTCAACCGGTCGCCGACCTCGCCGCGTTGAACGCGCTGACCCAGGCGTCGACCAAGCTCGTCATGCTTGACCTGTACGCCGACTGGTGCGTGTCGTGCAAGGAAATGGAGGCCTTGACGTTCACCGACGCCGCGGTGCGCGACCGACTCAGCGAGATGACACTCGTGCGCGTTGACGTCACGGCAAACACTGCCGACGACAAGGCGTTGATGCGCAAGTTCGGCCTGTTCGGCCCGCCCGCGATCCTGTTCTTCCGGCCCGGTGGCGATGAGTTGAATTCAGCGCGTGTCATCGGCTACCAGAACGCAGCGACGTTCCTCAATCACCTGAACCGCCTCGAGCAAAGTGCCGGCGATGCCAAGCTGAGTCAGAACTAGCGAGTTGCTCAGTCGCGATAGTCGCTGAGCGGCGGGCAGGTGCACGACAAATTGCGGTCGCCCCAGACGTTGTCAACCCGCGCCACCGGTGACCAGTACTTGGACTGGCGCAGCGCCTGCAGCGGGAAGGCGGCCTGTTCGCGCGTGTAGGCATGGGCCCAGGCATCGGCAAGCAGTGCTTCAGCCGTGTGCGGTGCGTTCTTCAACGGGTTGTCGTCGCGCGGCCACTCGCCGCTGGCAATCCGCGAAATTTCATGACGGATTGCGATCATGGCGTCGCAAAAGCGGTCGAGTTCGAACCGCGACTCGCTCTCGGTGGGCTCGACCATCAGCGTGCCCGGAACCGGAAAGCTCAAGGTCGGCGCGTGAAAGCCGTAGTCGATGAGGCGCTTCGCGACGTCTTCGGCACCCACGCCGGTCGCGTCTTTGAGCGGGCGCAAGTCGAGAATGCATTCGTGCGCGACACCGCCTCCCTTGATTCCCGCAAGATTGCTGCTGTAGTGAACTTCGTAGTGGTCGGCAAGCCGCGCGGCGACGTAGTTCGCTGACAGGATGGCGCACTCGGTCGCGTCGCGCAGGCCGGCAGCGCCCATCATTCGCATGTACATCCAGCTGATCGGCAGCACTGCGGCGTTGCCCAGCGGAGCCGCTGACACGGCGCCGCCTGTGCGGTGCTCGCCTGTGCCGGAACTGCGGTGCCCCGGCAGGTAAGGCAACAGGTCCTCGACGACGCACACCGGCCCGACGCCCGGGCCGCCGCCGCCGTGCGGGATGCAAAACGTCTTGTGCAAATTGAGGTGGCTCACGTCGCCGCCGAATTCCCCAGGTGCGGCGATTCCGACCAAGGCGTTCATGTTCGCGCCGTCCACGTAGACGCGCCCGCCGTGGCGATGCACCAGCGCGCACAGCTCCTTGACTTGCGTGTCGAAAACGCCGTAAGTCGAGGGGAAGGTGATCATCACCGCGGCCAGGCGCGGGCCGTATTCCTCGCACTTGGCGGCAACATCGGCGAGGTCGACGTTGCCGGATTCGTCGCAGCGCGTCACGACGATCTGAAGGCCTGCCATTTGCGCACTCGCCGGATTCGTGCCGTGCGCCGATTCCGGAATCAGACAGACGTTGCGCGCGGTATCGCCGCGCGCCTCGTGCCAGGCGGTGATTGCCAGCAAGCCGGCGAATTCACCCTGCGAGCCGGCATTCGGTTGCAGGCTGACTCCGCTGTAGCCGGTGGCCTGGCACAGCCACGCTTCTAGCTGTACTCGAAGTGTCTCGTAGCCAGCGCGCTGGTCGGCCGGAGCGAACGGATGCACGTTCGCGAATTCGGGCCAGGTGACGGGAATCATTTCGCTGGTCGCGTTGAGCTTCATCGTGCATGAGCCCAGCGGAATCATGCTGCGGTCCAGTGCCAGGTCTTTGTCGGCCAGGCGCCGCAGATAGCGCAGCATTTCGGTCTCGCTGCGATGGCGGTGAAACACCGGGTGCTCGAGGAATTTGCTGGTCCGCGCCAGCGCCGCGGGAAACAGCGGTTCGACCGCCGCATCGCTTCCCGACCAGCGGGATTGCGAACTGCTGGGCGCTGCACCACTTGGCGCGCGACGCACCGAAGCCAGCGCGTCGCACAGGGCATCGACGTCGCTGCGGGTAGTCGCTTCGTCCAGCGTGATGGTCAGGCTCGTCGGCGAGACCTTGCGCAGGTTGTAGCCTGCGTGCAGTGCCGCCTTCAGTGCCGCGTCGGTCGCCGCATCGGTTTGCACGTGCAGCGTGTCGAAGCCGCTGGGGTCGCGCAGCCCAAAGCCCGCTGCCTGCAGACTTCTGGCAAGGGTTGCCGTGTAGCTGGCGATGCGTCGCGCGATGCGACGCAAACCTTCGGCGCCGTGGTAAATCGCGAACATGCTGGCGACGACGGCCGGCAGCACTTGTGCGGTACAGATGTTGCTCGTCGCCTTTTCGCGGCGAATGTGCTGTTCGCGGGTTTGCAGCGCCAGTCGATAGGCGGGGGCACCATGGGCGTCGACACTGACGCCGACCAATCGCCCCGGCAGCGCGCGCTTGAATTCATCCTTGGTCGCCAGGTAAGCCGCGTGCGGCCCGCCGTTGCCCATGGGCATGCCGAATCGCTGCGTATTGCCCACGGCAATGTCAGCGCCCATCTCGCCGGGAGGCCGCAACACGGTCAGCGCGAGCAGGTCGGCCGCGACAATCGCCAAGCCGCCGCCTTGATGGACACGTTCGATCAGCGGGCGCAAATCGCGCACCGTGCCGGTGACGCCGGGGTACTGGAACAGCGCGGCGAAGGCGTCGGCGTGCTCGGCGTCGTTCGCCGGGCCGACGATCACGTTGAGGCCCAGCGGCTTGGCGCGCGTCTGCACGACTTCGACGGTTTGCGGAAGCACGTCGTCGGCGATGAAAAAACGTTTCGAGTTCGACTTGCCAACGCGCAGCGCCAAGGTCATCGCTTCCGCCGCGGCAGTGGCTTCGTCCAGCATCGACGCGCCGGCAACGCCCAATCCCGTCAGATCGCAGACCATGGTCTGAAAGTTGACCAGGGCTTCCAAGCGGCCCTGCGAGATTTCCGCCTGGTACGGCGTGTAGGCGGTATACCAGGCCGGATTCTCGAGGACATTGCGCAAGATGACGCCTGGCGTGTGCGTGCCGTGGTAGCCCTGGCCTATGCAGCTCTTGACGACGCGATTTTGCGCAGCGATGGCTCGCAGTTCGGCCAAGGCGGCCGCTTCGCCCACGGGAGGCGGCAGTTCCATGACTGCGCTGCGCGCGATGCCTTTGGGGATCACTGCGTCAATCAGCGCCTGTCGGGAGGTGGCGCCTATCGTCGCCAACATGCGTCGCTCGTCAGCCGCATCGATGCCGATATGGCGTGCCTGAAATTCGGTGAGGTCCTCGAGCGAGGCGAGCAAATGGGTCGTTGGCATCTGGGGCGAGTTCGCAGGGGTGGCGTGGACGTTGACGGCGTGCAAGGGTGTTGTCGAGTCAGACCTTTTTGAGCAGTGCGTCGTAGCCCGGGCCATCCATAAGTTGTTCGAACTCGGCCATGTTGCTGATGTGGACCTTGAAGAACCAGCCGTGGCCGAGCGGGTCGGTGTTCGCCAAAGAGGGGTCGCCGCGCAGCGCCTCGTTGACTTCGACGACCTCGCCGCTCACCGGCATGTAGAGGTCGGCCGCGGCTTTCACCGACTCGACGACGCCAGCGACTTCACCTCGCTTGAACGTCGCGCCGACTGCGGGCAGATCGACGAACACCACGTCTCCCAAAGCGTCCTGCGCATGGTGCGTGATTCCCACGGTGGCTGCTTCGTGGTCTTCGATGTTGATCCATTCGTGGTCGGCGGTGTACATCGTCGTCATCGGTGTCTCCTGTACGGGTCTTGGCCTGGCAGCGGCCGGGTGGTGGCGAATGAAAGTGCAAAGCGTGCGGCTCGCCCAACTAACCGCGGAAATAGCGATGCGGCGTGAACGGCAATGGCGTGACGCGCATCGGCTGCGCCTTGCCGCGCACGTCGGCATAGAGTTCATGACTGGGCACGGCGTGATTCGCTGCGACGTAGCCCATCGCGATCGGCTTGCCCACGCTCGGCGCAATCGTGCCGCTCGTCACTTTGCCGATTTTGTGGCCCTGCGCATCGTGCAGCACCGCGCCTTCACGGACCGGCACGCGCTCCAGCCCGAGCAGGCCGACGCGCGTGACTGCGCTGCCGCGTGCGAGTTGGGCAGCGATGGCGTCGGCGCCGGGGTAGCCTCCCGCCCGGGCCCCGCCAGGGCGGCGGGTCTTTTGAATCGCCCAGCTGAGGCCGGCTTCGATGGGGGTGGTGGCGCTGTCGATGTCATGGCCGTAAAGGCACATGCCGGCTTCCATGCGCAAGGTGTCGCGCGCGCCCAGGCCGGCAGGCTTGACCTCGGGCATGGTGAGCAGCGCGCGCGCAAGCTCGGTGGCGCGCTCAGCAGGCACGGAAATCTCGAAGCCATCTTCGCCGGTGTAGCCACTTCGCGTGACGTGGCACACCGATCCCAGCAGTTCGACGCTCATTCCCGACATGAAAATCAGTCGAGGCAGCGCTGCGTTGAGCCGACCGAGGACGGCCGCGGCGCGGGGCCCTTGCAAGGCGAGCAAAGCGTGCTGCGGCAAGGGCTGGATCGTGCATCGGTGGCCGATGTGGGTCATCAGGTGCTGGATGTCGGCCTGCTTGCACGAGGCGTTGACGACGAGCAGCAGGTCGTTGTCGCGTCGGGTGATCATCAAGTCATCGAGGATGCCGCCGCTGCTGTTCGTGAAGTACGAATAGCGCTGCCGGCCCGGCGTCAGCTCGAGCACGTCGGCCGGGACCAGGGTTTCCAGCGCCTTCGCAGCGTCGTCGCCGATGAGGCGTACCTGGCCCATGTGCGACACGTCGAAAAGCGCAGCTGAACTTCGGCTATGGCGGTGCTCGGCAATGATTCCCGCGGGGTAACTCACCGGCATCGAGTACCCGGCGAAGGCCACCATCTTGGCGCCGAGTTCCTGGTGCATTGCGTGCAGCGGGGTCGTCAGCAGTTCAGTGTCGGACATGGCGATGCTCCTGTCGGAGTGTGCCCATTGGCACTTTGCGCACCGGTGCCAGCGTGCGCACCGGACATGTCCTCTCTGTCCGCTTTACCTGAGAGATTGGCGGCTCTGCGCTTGGCCAGAACCGCTTGCCCCTTCGGTGGGCCCGCTCGGGGCGGGCCTCTCTCCAGCGAGGAACGCCACGGAAACCGCCCCGGGCGTGTGCCAGTCCTTTTGCCTGAGCGTTCGAGCCTGCACTAACGGCTCTGCGCCTTCGGCGGCCTCATCCTGCAAGGCTCTCTCCTGGCGCGGCCAGTGTAGCAGCGGCAGCACCGGCTGAGGCGGGTGTGGCCCCAAGACAGTAATGTCCCCTGCGCACAAAGTAGAAGTGTCCCCTTGGCTGTTCGAGGAGGCACGAGGTGGCGCAGGAGTTGGAGCTGATGA
>JBEBHW010000255.1:0-5616 GCA_040081145.1 Burkholderiaceae bacterium | reverse complement strand
AGCAGCTGCAGAAGGGCCTGTTCGGCCAGCTGGTCGTACAGCCGCGCGGCGCGACCGTCACCTACCCGGTGGCCGGCACGCGCATGACGGCCAACGTCACGGCCCCGGCGTTGGCCCAGCAGCAGTCGATCCTGTCGGCCGACACGCTGCCGGCCACGACGGCGCAGACCTACCGCGACTTCTCGCTCGTGTGGCAGAAGATGATGAACTACCGCTACGCCTCGGGCAACGCCGTGCAGAACGAGTCGGAGGAAGGCCCGGGGCTGCCCGAGAACCCGCCGCACACGCTGTTGAGCGCGGCGAACTACCGCGCCGAGCCCACGTTCTTCCGCTTCGGCATCCCGCCGTTGGCGGCGGCCGGCAATGCCCATTGCGGTTTGCAGTTCAGCGCGCCCAAGGCGGCGAACCCGGCTGACGCGACCTGCTTTGGCTCAGTGCTCAATGCGGGCAGCCTGTTCAGCAATGCGCTGACGAACGGAGATCCGGTCACGCCGATCTTCGTGGCCACGGCGGGCCAGCAGTTCCGCATCGGGCTGACGAACCCGAACTCGAGCAACCGCGGGACGACGTTCACGCTGCACGGGCATGTGTGGCCGCGTGATCCGTACCTCGCGCTCAACCGCAACGCGGCCGGGTTCCCGAACAACGCCAACATCGGCAACGTCGGCTCGGTCGTGATCGGCAACAACCCGCTGCAGTTCTACCTCGGCGCGCAGGAAAGCATCATCGGCTCGGCGCATTACGTGATCAAGCCGACCACGGGCGCGGGCGGCGGCGACGCCGTGACGGGCGACTACCTGATGCGCGATACCTCGGCCGCCGGCATGGGCGGCGGCGCCTGGGGCATCTTGCGCGTGGTTCCCTAAGCGCGCAGACGGGTCGGCACTCCGGCTCGCGCATGGGTGCGGCGATTCGAAGCCGCACCCATTTTCTTTTGACGAAGGTCAAGCTCGCGCGGCGCGGTAGCGCTGAAGATCGAGCCGATCGTGTTGAGGAGGGCGCGGTGAAAGCGTGGAAGCAGTGGCTGGTGGGGTGCGCGGCGCTTGCGGCTTGCGCTTGGGCCAACGCAGCGGCGCCGGTGGCAGTGGCACCGGAGGGTGCGAAGCCCGAGAGTGCGAAGCCCGAGGCAGCCAGCACGGCACGCTTCGTCAAGGACGGCGTCGCGATCGACTTCGAGGCGCGCCCGCTCGAAGGCAGCACGCTGATGGAAGGCGTGCTCGCCGAACTGCGTTTTCGCCTCACCGATGAAGCCTCGGGCGCGCCGCTGCGCGGCAACCGCCCCGCGGCGTGGCTGGACGCCGGCGTCAACATCCAGGCGCAGGCGGCGGGCACGCAGCGCCAGTGCGTCGAGAAAGTCGGCCTCTACCTCAAAGGTGCAGTGGGCATCCGGCCGCTGGTCGACATGAACGGCTACTACCTGCTCGTGATGAACCGGGACGCCAGCCTGACGGTGATCGACCCGATGGTGTCGATGAGCGGGCGCACCAGCACGCTCACTGCGGTGCAACTGAAGGCGCCGCCGATGGACTGGGTGAACCACGCCGACCTGAAACGCCTGTACGTCAGCATGCCCTCGGTGGGCAAGGTCGCGGTGGTCGACACCGAATCGTTCAAGGTGATCGCCGACATCGACGCCGGCGTCGAGCCGACCCGCCTGGTGCTGCAACCCGACGGCCGCTACCTGTGGGTGGGCAACAATGCGCGCGGCGGCCGCAGCGGCGGTGTGAGCGTGATCGACACGCGCGACCGCAGACTGGTGCTGCAAGCCGAAACCGGCAGCGGGCACCATGAGATCGCGCTGTCCAGCAACAGCCGCACCGCCTTCGTCACGAACCGCGACGACCACACGGTGAGCGTGTTCGACACCGGCACTCTCAGCAAGCTGAAAGACATCTCGGTGGGCGCGATGCCGCTGGCGGTGGCGTATTCGGCGCTGTCGCGCGCGGCCTATGTGGCGAGCGGCAAGGACGGCACGATCGCGGTGATCGACGGTGCGCGCCTGGAGACGATGAAGACGATTCGCGCCAAGCCCGGCCTGGGGCCGCTGCGCTTCACCTCCGATGGGCGCTTCGGCATGGTCGTCAACACGGCCGAGGGCGTGGTGCACGTGATCGACCCTGGCACGAACGAAATCATCCACAGCCCGAAGGTGCAGGAGCAGCCGTTCCAGGTCTCGTTCACGCAGGGCTTCGCCTATGTGCGCAGCCTGGGCAGCGAACGTGTCAGCATGATCAACCTCAGCTCGCTGGGCGACGGCAAGGAGCCGATCGTGCAGAGCTTCGCCGCAGGCAGCTACGCGCCCAAACTCGGCGGCGAACTGCCGCTCGCCGACGCCGTGGTCGCCGGGCTGGGTGAGGCGGCGGCGTTCGTCGTCAGCCCGGCCGACAACGCGACCTACTTTTACATGGAAGGCATGAACGCGCCGATGTCGAGCTACCCGAGCCGCGGCAAGCTGGCGCGCGCCGTGACGGTGGTCGACCGCAGCCTGCGCGAGGTGGAGCCGGGCGTGTTTGCCGGGCGCTTCCGCATGCCGGCGGCGGGCCACTTTGACGTGGCACTGTCGCTCGACCAGCCACGTCTCGTGCATTGCTTCGGCACCGAGGCCAAGGTCAATCCGCAGCTCGAGGCGCTGCGCCAGCGTGTGGCGGTCGAGTTCCTGCCGCAGGCGCGCCTGTTCAAGCCGAAAGACGTGGCGAAGGTGCGCTTTCGCATCGTCGAAGGCACCGGCGCGCCGCGCGCCGGCCTGAAAGACGTGATCGTGCGCTCGTTCCTGGTTCCCGCCTCGGCGCCGAGCGATGTGATCGCGAAAGAGGTGTCCGAGGGTGTCTATGAAGTGCCGGTCGAGCTGACGCAGGTCGGCGCCTACTACGTCTACGTCAGCGTGCCGTCGCTGAAGCTGGGCTACAACGACAGCGGCTTCTTCAGCGTGCTGGCCCGGCCTGACCCGGCGACGGCCGCCGCGGAAACACCAGCGACGCCACCGGCAGTGCCAGCGTCGCCGGCAAAAATCAAATCAGTGAAGAAGGGTTGAGTGCGATGAGGCCGAAGTTTCTGTCCCGCGCCGCCGTCCTGTGCGCTGCACTGGCGATGCAGGGAGCGGCAAGCGCCGCCGAAGACCATTCGCGCCACGCGAGCCATCCCGCCGCCGCCCTGCCGGCCAAGCCGAGCACGGTGAAAGTCCGGTACGACGATTCCGTGCTGACCGATCGAACAGGCAAGGCGCTGAAGCTGAAGACCGACGTGATCGCCGAGCGCATCGTCGTGCTCGACTTTGTCTACACCACGTGCACGACGGTGTGCCCTGTGCTGACGGCCTTGCTTGCCGAGGTGCGCCAGCGCCTCGACCCTGACGCGGAGCCGGAGGTGCGATTCGTTTCGATCACGGTGGACCCGGCGCGCGACACGCCGGCGCGACTGAAGGAGTATGCGGATCGGCATGGCATCGAGCCGGGCTGGTTCTGGCTCACCGGCCCCACCGGGCGCATCAACGAAGTGCTGAAGGGCTTCGGCGCGTACGCGCCGAGTTTCGAGGACCACCCGCCGCAGGTGCTGGTGGGCGACGCGCGCAGCGGCCAGTGGACGCGTTTCTACGGCTTTGCCGACCCCAAGGCGGTGCTCGCCAAGGTGAATGAGTTGCGCGCCGCGCGCGCCAACGGCCACCATGCCGGCGACAAGCATTGACGAGGTCGACATGAGGATGGACTTTCGGTTCCCGCTGGTCCTGCTGCTCGCGCTGTTCGCGCTGCTCGCGGCAAGGCAGGTGCTGGCCCACGAGAGCCCGACGGCAAAGCCGGGAGACGCGACGCCGACGCCACTTTCCAAACCCAAGCGCGACCCGCAGGCGTATTTCACCGACCGCGAGCTGCTCACGCAGGACGGCGCGAGGGTGCGCTTCTACTCCGACGTGCTGAAGGGTCGCCTGGTCGTCCTCAACACCATCTTCACGAATTGCGAGGACGCCTGTCCGCTGATCACCACGCAGATGAACGCTGTGCGCGCCAAGCTCGGGCCGGCATTCGGACGCGATGTGCACTTCGTGACGATCACCAGCGACCCGCAGCGCGACACGCCGCAGGCGCTGAAGAAGTGGGCCGGCAGACGATCGGCCGACGTTCCCGGCTGGACCTTCCTCACCGGCAAGAAGAGCGACGTTGAACACATCCTGCAAAAGCTCGGCCAGTGGTCGCAGAACATCGAATCGCACTCGACCCAGTTGGTGGCCTGGAACTTCGTCACCGACCGCGGGCGCAAGATGCTGCCGAACCTGCCCCCCGAGACGATCGCCGCGCAGCTCACGCTGCTGATGGGCGGCGACGCCCTGGTGCCCCTGCCGCTGCTGGCGCCGCCTCCATCGAACTGAACCGATGCCTGCCCGAACGGCGACCCGGCGTGTGCAGTCGCTGGCCGCGCTGGCGCTGGGCCTGGGCCTGGGCCTGCCCTTGCCCGCGGCGTCGGCCGCGCCGTTGACGCCGCAGGAATTGATGGGCCGGCAGATCTATGTCGAAGGCACCAGCCCGCGCGGCAAAGTGCTGCGCGCGCTGATCGGCGCGAGCGACACGCCGGTGGAGGGTGCGACGCTGCCCTGCGCGAACTGCCACGGCGCCGACGGGCGCGGCCGACCCGAGGGCACCGTCAAGCCGCCCGACATCACCTGGCCCGAGCTGACCAAACCTTACGGACACCGCCATGAGAACGGGCGCATGCACCCGGCCTTCGACGCGCACAGCTTTGCCGAGACGTTGACCCACGGCAAAGACCCGGGCGGCAACCGCCTCGACGTGGCGATGCCGCGCTACCTGATGGCGCTGGATGACATCGACGCGCTGCTGGCCTATCTGAAACGCATCGACTCCGACCTCGACCCGGGGTTGACGGCGAACCGCCTGCGCATCGGCACGCTGCTGCCCCGCAGCGGCCGGTTGGCCGAACTCGGCCAGGCGATGGACAGCGTGCTGCGGGCGCGCATCGCGCTGCTCAATGCGCAGGGCGGCATCTTCGGCCGGCAGCTCGAACTGGTGGCGGCCGAGTACGCCGACGACCGCGCCGCGGCGCTGCGTAACGCCGAGAGCCTGTTCGCGCAGCAGCAGGTGTTCGCGGTGGTGAGCCCGTTCACCTCGGGGCTGGAGGTGCAGCTCGGCGCGCTCGCCGAGCGCCTGCAGGTGCCGGTGGTCGGGCCATTCACGTTGCAGACGCAGTCGGCACAGCAGGTCAACCGCCACACCTTTTTCGTCTTGCCCGGCCTGACCGAACAGGTGCGCGTGCTGGCCGAATTCGCGACGCGCCAGTTGCAGCTTGCCGACCCGGCCGTCGCGGTGCTGCATGCGGTGGAGGACGGTCTGCAAGCCACCGCCGACGCCGCCGTGTACGCGTTCCGGCAACGCGGCTGGTACCGCAGCGTGGCGCTGCACTATGAAAGCGGCCGACTGCAGCCGCGCGAGCTGATCGCCAAGCTGCAGCAAAGCGGCGTGCAGGTGCTGCTCTTCCTGGGCAGCGACAGCGAACTCGAGCAACTGGGCGCGGCGATTCGCGACGCAATCTGGACGCCCTACCTGTTGGCGCCCGGTGTGCGCGTCGGCCGTGCCGCGGCGATGCTGCCGACGACGCTGGGCAACCGCA
>JBEBHW010000254.1:0-5626 GCA_040081145.1 Burkholderiaceae bacterium | reverse complement strand
GCGTCGCGCTGCGCCCGCAGCGCTACGTCGCGCAGGAATGGGTGCACGTCTCGCAAGCGCCGGTGATCGAGCGCGATCGGCGCCACAAGTTGGCCGCGCGCACCGTGGGATTGCGCGTCTTCGCCGTGGCGACGCCTGAGGGGTATCGCATCATGCCCGGCGGCCTGACACGCGTCGCCGCCGACGGCAACTCCTACTCGATCACGATGCAGCGCGGCGGGCGTTCGAAAGACACCTGGGTGCTGTCCGACGCGCCGGTGAATGCGTCGTTTTCGCTGCTCAGCAAGACGATCACGCCGGCCGATCTGGTGACCGCGCGCGCCAACCTGCCCTCGCGCGCCGCCGAGAACCTGTTCTGGTACGGCCGTTACGGCGAGCGCTGCGACGCCACGGCGCGCTTGCTGCGGGTGGCGATCGGTCAAAGCCTGGGCCGCAGCGACCTGGCCGCCGCGGCGGGTGGCGGCGGCGGCGAAAGTGCAAGGCTTCCTATCCTTGAACTTGCCCAGCAACAAGGCCTGCTGAGCGCTTCCGACGCGGACATGAGCGCATTGTTGCGCGCTGCCACCGACCCGAACACCGGCCTGGGCGCGCAGTTGCAGCAGCTGCAGCGGGTCGCGTTCAACCTGCGGGAGCGCATGTCGCTGGACAACTGGCGAATCCTCAATCGGCTGCACGCCGATCCGCTCTTCAAACGCGCCAGCGGCACCCGGCCTCAGGCTGCGGCGGTGCTCGCCGGGCTGGACCGCGTCGTGGCGTCGATGATGACGTTGTCGGGCTTCGTCCTGGACGGCATGACACGCAGCCTGGGCTGGCGCTTTCTGTCGCTGGGGCGGCGCATCGAGCGCCTGGGCAATTTGTGCGCGGCGCTGCGCGTGGCCACCAGCGTCGGCCGTTCGCACGGCCTGGATTGGCTGCTCGAACTCGCCGACTCCACACTCACCTATCGTTCGCGCTACAGCGTCGGGCCGGAGTGGCTGGCGGTGCTCGACCTGCTGGTGCGCGACGAGGGCAATCCACGTTCGGTGGCATTTCAGCTGAAGGGCCTGCAGGAGTTTGTCGCCAAGTTGGAAACCACGAACGGAAAATTTGCCGGCGCTGTGCTCTCCCCGGTGCAGGCCAGCCTGCAGGCGTTGACGCCGCTGGACCTGACGCCGGAAAGCCCGGCGCTGGCGCTGCTGCTGGACCAGACGCAGCGCGCGGCCTATCTGGCGGCCGAGGAATTGACACTCAAGTTCTTCTCCCACGCGACGACGCGCAGCGTCTTGTCGTTGGTCGCCTGAGACGCGTGACATGAGTTCCGTCGCCCATCCCGGTGAAACCATGCATCCGAGCGAACCCAAGCCACAAGCCGCACGCTACGACGTCGAACACGAAACGTTGTACGACTACGCCGCACCGGTGTCGCAATCCTGGCAGCTGGCGCGCCTGCGGCCGCGCGACCTGGCGTGGCAAAAAGTCCTGTCCTACGCGCTGCAGATCGACCCGCACGTGGACGAACGCTACGAGACACCCGACTGCTTCGGCAACGCCAACTTGCACTTCGCGCTGCACGGTGCGCACCGCCGGCTGCGCGTTCGCATGCATTGCAGCGTCGAGGTTCAAGCGCGCGATGCGGTGCCGCGGTCGCAGGGCCAGGCCTGGGAAACCGTGCGCGACGGCGTGCTCGCCGACCCCTCGCACGACGATCTGAACGCAGCGCGAATGTGTGAACCCACGCGCCTGGTGCCGCTGTCGGCGCGCGCGCGCGCCTACGCCGAGTCATGCCTGACGCCGGGGCGCGACTGGTTGGAGGGCGTGCTCGCGCTGATGCAGACGATCTACCGGGATTTCGAGTTCGAGCCCGGCGCGACGACGGTCAGCACGTCGGTGGACGAGGTCTTGACGCAGCGCAGCGGCGTGTGCCAGGACTTCGCGCATTTGATGCTGGCAGGGCTGCGCAGCCTGGGTCTGCCGGCGCGCTACGTCTCGGGCTACCTGCTCACTGACCCGCCCCCCGGCATGCCGCGCCTGGCCGGCATCGATGCCACGCATGCCTGGATTGCGGCCTACGCACCGGGGTTGGGATGGGTCGAATTCGACCCGACGAACAACCAATTGGCCGACCAGCGCTACATCACGCTCGCCTGGGGCTGCGATTTCGCCGACGTCGTCCCGCTGCGCGGCGTGATCCTGGGCGGTGGCGAGCAGCAAATGCTGGTGCGCGTCAGCGTGATGCCGGGATAGCGGCGTAGCGCCTGCCTGGCCATCGGATCGGGGGCACAAATGACTCGGGGCGCCTTGCGGCGCCCCGACAGCCTCGACCGCGCTGCGGCCGAAGCGAGATCAACAATCGATCAGCGAACCACCGCGATCTGCTCGCGCTTGTCGGCCTTGTACGTGTACAGCGTCAGCGCGCCGTTCTTCACATCGCCCTTGGCATCGAACGAGATCGTTCCGGTCACGCCCTTGAAGCCTTCAGTCTTGGCCAGCACCGGCAGGTATTTCGCCGGCTCGGCGGAACCGGCCTTGACCATCGCCGCAATCATCACGTTGACCGCGTCGTAGACGTACGGTGCGTAGACTTGAACGTCGGCGTTGTACTTGGCCTTGAAGCGCTTGTAGAAGTCGTCCATGCCAGCCTTGCCGGTGCCCTCGACGCCACCCGCCTCGGCGCACACCACCTGGCCGTCGGCCATCGAGCCCGCGGCCAGCTTGGGCAGTTCGCCCGAGCAAATGCCATCGCCGCCCATGAACTTGGCGGTGATGCCAAGTTGTTTCATCTGGCGCAGCATCGGGCCGGCCACGGCGTCCATGCCGCCGAAGAACACCACGTCGGGCTTCTTCGACTTCACTTGGGTCAGGATCGCGGTGAAATCGGTCGCCTTGTCGGTCGTGAACTGGGTGTCGGCAATCGCGCCGCCGGAGGCCTTGACGGCCTTGGCGAACTCTTCGGCGACGCCTTGGCCGTAGGCCGTGCGGTCGTCGATCACGGCGATCGACTTGCCTTTCAGTTCCTTGACGGCGTAGCGGCCGAGCGTACCGCCCAGGTGCACGTCGTCAGCAACGACGCGGAACGTCGTCTTGTAGCCGTTGCGCGTGAACTTGGGGTTCGTGGCGGAGGGCGAAATCTGCGGAATTCCGGCGTCGCTGTAAATCTTCGACGCGGGGATCGACGTTCCCGAATTCAGGTGGCCGATCACGCCGTTGACTTTGGAGTCGACCAGCTTTTGCGCAACCGCCGTGCCCTGCTTCGGGTCGGCAGCGTCGTCTTCGGCGAGCAGTTCGAACTTGACCTTCTTGCCGCCGATCGTCGTGCCCTTGGCGTTGGCTTCTTCGATGGCCATGCGCGCGCCGTTCTCATTGTCTTTGCCCAGGTGGGCGATGCCGCCGCTGGTGGGGGCGACGTGGCCGATCTTGACGACCATGTCCTGCGCCGAGGCGCTGCCCACGGCAAACAGCACGGCTGCGGCCGATACGATGGCGTTGAATTTCACTTGCATTCAGTTTCTCCTGTTGGAACCCAGCTTTGTGGCCGGGTAGATTGGGTCTGGAAGGGCCGAGACGATACCGCAAAAATCGCCGCGGCTCCATTGGGACTTTCTCATCCCGACCGGAACACCCGCGGCGCGGCTTGCGTTCACCCTGAACGCGGCAGCTCGTCCGTGGGATGACGCGCAAGTTCCTGCGCCACCGCTTGTTCGACCACTTCCTGCAGCGTCGCACGCAGGCGTTCGCGGGTTTCGCGGATCGCCGCTTCGGCAGCCTGCTGCAGTAGCGGCACGAGCACGTCGCGCAACTGCGCCTCGAGCACAGCGTCGAGTTCGCGCGTCACCTCGGCCAGGACGCGCTCGCGCGCAGACGGCCCGTCGCCGGGTGCCGGCGCGTTTTCGACGCCGGCGAGCAGCGCCGAGATAGAAGGAACCGTCGACTTGGTGAACGGCAGCGTGTCGGCGACCACCCCCGCTGCGAATGAACTGAAGTCAATGTCGGGCAGGCCCCCCGGCACGTCGAGCAGCAGGTCGACACCCGTCGGCGGCGAAATCACCTCGGTGAGCGTGGGTACGCGCCGGCCCGGCGAGCCGCGTCGGAAACTCAATCCGTCACCTCATGGCGGGTGATGGCGTAGCCGCGGCTCGCATAGTGCTTCCAGCGCTCGCGCCCGTCTGCACGCTCGGCGTCGCCCGTCGTGACGACCTCGATGATGCGCTCGAAGCTCTCGAACCCGGCGGGAACCTGCGGACCCAGATTCAGCAGCACATCCCGGTCCGGCGCGTCGGCGGCGCGCTCGAGCAGCCAAATCGGGGTCGCGCGTTGTCGCGCCGCAGGCGCGGCGCCGGCGGCCAGGCGCATGTGCGGGCAGAACTCGAGCGCATCAAAAGTCCAGAGCGCCCGGTCCAGGTCGGCGAGCAAGGGCGTCGGCGCGACGACGGCGACCTTCGCGCCCTTGCGCGTCGCTTTGCGCAACAGGCGGCACGCGTAGTTCAGACTGTCGCCCACGTTGAAATGGAAACTCACCTCCGTCATGGCGGGCGCTGCGTCAAAGCGGGCGGCGCGCCGCGGCCCGTGCCGGAATGACGGCGCACCGTGCGCAATGAGTGCCGACCCGCATTCTCTCGGCCCTCAATCGGCGCGCCCGAGCACAAAGTGCGTGAGCAAGGGCACCGGGCGGCCCGTCGAGCCTTTCGCCGCGCCTGACTTCCACGCCGTGCCGGCGATGTCCAGGTGCGCCCAGGGGTACTTCTTGGTGAAGCGGCGCAAGAACATCGCCGCCGTGATCGCCCCGCCGGCGCGCCCGCCGCCGATGTTGCCCATGTCGGCGAAGTTGCTCTTCAGCGCCTCGTCGTACTCTTCGTCCAGCGGCATGCGCCAACACGGGTCGAGCGCGGCGCGGCTGGCGGAAAGCATCTGCTCGGCCACCGCGTCGTCGGCGCAAAACAGGCCCGAGTGATGATGCCCCAGCGCAACCACGCAGGCCCCAGTGAGCGTGGCGACGTCCACCACGACGGCGGGCTTGAAGCGTTCGGCGTAGGTCAGCGCGTCGCACAGGATGAGCCGCCCTTCGGCGTCGGTATTGAGAATCTCGATCGTCTGGCCCGACATGCTCGTCACCACGTCGCCCGGCTTGACTGCCGCCCCCCCCGGCATGTTCTCGCAGGTGGGGATGATGCACACCAGGTTGAGCTTGGGCTTCAACTCGACGACGGCGCGCAGCGTGCCGAGCACGCTCGCCGCGCCACCCATGTCGAATTTCATCTCGTCCATCTCGGCCGAGGGCTTGATCGAAATGCCGCCGGTATCGAAGGTGATGCCCTTGCCCACAAGCACGACGGGTGCCACCTTGGGCGCAGCGCCGTAGTAGTGCGCAACGATAAAGCGCAGCGGTTCGTGGGAGCCTTGCGCGACGGCGAGGAAGGAACCCATGCCGAGTTTTTCCACCGCCTTGCGGTCCAGCACGTCGACCTTGCAGCCGTATTCCTTGCCGAGCTTTGTTGCCTGCTCGGCAAGGTAGGTCGGCGTGCAGTGGTTGGCCGGGCGGTTCGCGCATTCGCGAGCGAGCAGCACGCCGTTGGCGATCGCCTGGCCGCGCTTCAAACCTTCCGCAACCGCCTTCGCGTCGCCCTTGCGGCACAGCAGGCTCACCTTGGAC
>JBEBHW010000253.1:0-5649 GCA_040081145.1 Burkholderiaceae bacterium | reverse complement strand
AATGTTGAGGATGCGAATGCCATGCTCGCAAAACAACTGATCTTTCATGAAGCCGCCCGCGACAAGATTCGCCGGGGGCGCCATGGCGGGCGGGGAAATGCCGGAGTTCTGACGTGAATCGATCCGTGCGTTCCGTCTTGCTCGTGGCTGCGGCAACCCTTGCATTCGGGCTTGCCAGCGCGCAGGAGCGGCCGGACGCCGGGCGCAACACGTTCCTGAAGTTGTGCGCGAGTTGCCACGGCAAGTCGGGGCGCGGCGACGGCCCGATGGCTCCGCAACTTCGACAGGCGCCGGCCGATCTGACGCGCCTGGCCAAGCAGCATGGCGGCGTGTTCCCTTCGATGCGCGTATCGGACAGCATCGACGGCCGCAGCGCACCCGAGGTCGGGCCGCACGGGGCGCGCGAAATGCCCGTGTGGGGAACGGTGCTGCGCACGCCCGCGCCGCCGGGTCAGGTCAAGCTGGGCAATCCCGACCACCAGGCGCGCCGGCAGATGGTCGACTTGTTGGAATATCTGGCGCGCATTCAGGAAAAGTAGCGGCCCGCCGCTGCGCACCACTCAGGAGTTCACATGAAAAAAGTTCTGATTGCCGTTGACGGCTCGGATCAATCGAAGAAAGCGATCGAGACGGTGGGCAAACTGTCGCGTTCCGGCCTGAGCCCGAGGGTTGTATTGGTGCACGTGCGCGCCTGGCCGGTGCTGTATGGCGAGGCGAGCGTTTCGAGCCTGGAACAGATCGAACAGGCCGAGAAGGCGCATCAGGAGCGTCTGCTTGCCGAAGCCCAGGCCCAGGCGCTGAGTGCCGGCCTGACAGTGGCCGACAAGATCGCTGCGGTCGGTGAGCCGGCGGCTGAAATCGTCCGTGTCGCGCAGGAGTGCGGGGCGGACCAGATCGCCATGGGAACGCATGGCCGGGGTGCGCTGGGCAGCTTGTTCATCGGATCGGTCGCGCAGCGGGTTGTGCACTTGTCGTCGGTGCCGGTCCTGCTTTGCAAGTAGGCGACCTGCTCGTCGAGTTCGCGCTTGAATTCGATGCTGATCGGCAACTGGATCATCGCGACGACGACGAGGAAACCGAGCTGCGGCTTGGGATTCAGCGCAACCAATGCTCCAGTTGCGCGAAGACTTCGGGGCGGCTCAGCAGATCGAGGTGGCTCATGCCGTAGCCGACCCATTGCCGGTGTTCGGGAATCGCCAGGCTGCGTGCCGGGTCCGCGTGGCGCCCGAGCGCGCTGGGCAGCGGCACGAGTCCGTCCCCGAGGAATCGGCCCTTCAAGTCGTCGCTCTGCTCGCCCAGGCACGCGGCCGCGGCGAAGCAGCGCACGGTGTCCGGCAAAGGCACGGGTTGGCGGCGGTCCGGCCCCCGCGCAAAACGATCGCGCCCGACCCAGTCTTCGTCGACCAAGTTGCCGCGCCGCAGGTCGGTGATGCCGGCGCTGCGCAGCTTGCCCAGGCGTGCAAACGGTGCGGCGTAGGGCGCATTGCCGAGCACGACATCGACCCAATGGCCGGCGCGTTCCAGCGGCGCGCCGTGGTGCGGCGTGCCCAGGAACACGATGTCTGTCAGGTGCGCCGGCCAGCGCTGCCCGGCCTGCGCCGCGGAGTGCACGCTGCTCCGCGCCACCAACCCGCCCATGCTGTGGCCGAGCAGCACCAGGCGCTGCACCGGCCGCGGCCATTGATCGAGCAGGCGCTCGATCTGATCCGCCAGCGCGTGGCCGTTGATCGAGACGTGCAGGCCGCTGTTGTAGCGCAGGTAGAGCGGCGTGAAGCCGAGGCAACGCGCGAGCGCCGCGCCGTGGTCGTGGCCGTTGCGCAGCCATTGCAGGTCGTTCATGCACAGGCCGTGCAGCAGGATCAGGATACTGCTGCCGGCGCTGGGCAGGCGCGTGGCGAGGTCGGCACGGTCGAGCACCAGCGGCCGGCCCGCGCTGCGCAGCGCCATCGCCGTGGCCAGGGGGTTGCCGGTGGCGGCGAGATAGTCGCCGAGCACGCCGTTCAGCGCGGCGATGATCGCTTCGCGTTCCGGGGTCGGCTCGTGCGGGCTCAGCGCCGGCGCGAGCAAGCCGAGCAGGGCTTCGATGCTGCCGCCCACGACGCGCGTGACGCCGCGGACGGTCTTGTAGACGAGGCCGGAGATGCCGCCGGCCCGGCCGTCCAGCGCCGGCGCGCCCAGCCCGGGAAGGCGCGCGATGCGCTCGTGCAGCGCCTCCACCAGGTCGGTCAGGCCGGTGGTGGCGTCGGTGGCCAGGCGCACGGCGCCGCGCAGGTCGGACTGGCGAACTCGCGGCGGTGGCGTCATGGGACTGCGAGTGTGCCAGCCCAGTCGGACCGTCGCCGATGCGCGGCCGGCCCGCACGAGCCTCGGCAACCCGAGGCCCGCTTCAGTGGGCCATGAGCACCGGGACCGTCATCGCCTGCAACACGCTTCGCGAGGCGCCGCCGAGCGCCCACTCTCTGGCCCGGGTGTGGCCGTAGCAGCCCATCACGAGGAGGTCGGCGCCAAAGTCGGCGGCACGAGACAGCAGCAGCTCGCCGACCTCGTGGTTGCGAGCGACATCGCGGTGCATGATCGCCGTCACGCCGTGGCGGCGCAGGCTCGCCTCGACATCCGGGCCTGGGCCTTCGTCAGCGCCCGGTTCGCTCCACAGGGCCACGTGCACCTGCTGGGCGCGCTGCAGGAACGGCAGCGCGGCGCTCAGCGCGCGCGCCGCTTCGCGGGTCGGCTTCCAGGCGACCAGCACGACACGACCGATCGGCTCCCCCTCGTGGATCGACGGGAGCACGAGCGCTGGTTTGCCGCTCGCGATCAGCACCGATTCGTTGAAATCGGCGCTCACCCCCGTGGGAGTTCCTGCAAACTCGGCGCGCTGGCCGAGCAGCAACAAGTCGGCGACCAAGGCTTCGCGGGCGAAGGCATGGCTCGGCTCGCCCACGCACTCGGCCCACTCGACGCGTGACAGGCGCTTCGCCGTGGCGCTGCCCACCGTCGTGTCGAACAGCGCTCGGGTGCGGACGCGCCGCTCCTGTTCGAACGCCTGCATCAACGGCGCCACATCGGCGCCGGCGGAATACGCCATGGCGTATTGCATGAACGCCGGCAGCACGGCGTACAAGGCCTTGACGTTGGCGTCCAAGGCCTCGGCGATGGCGTTGGCGGCGCGCAGGCGCGTCGCACAAGCGGGCGAGTCGTCCAGGTGCATAAGGATGGACTTGATGGCATTCATCGAGGGCTCCTGATTCAGCGATCAGCCAAGCTTAGAAGGACGGGGCCCGGTCCCGATTGAGCGATATCAAGCAACCTGACCGCCAGGTCGTCGCTGCGACCGGAGGAGCGACGCAGCCGAGCGAGGGCCCCCAAGCCGGCACCGCGGACCGGGATCGTGATTCGTCCGAAAAAGCGCAGGCGGTGACGACGCGCCGGGGCACTTCTATGCGGAAAATCGGGTTGCGGGCGCCGCTAAGTCATTGATTTCAATGAACCCCATTCGCTTAGCGGCGGATCACGCGCGCAACGGCCGCTTCAATCAATCATCCGAGCTACGCGCTTCACGGTAAGCCGCAGCGACGGTCTTGGCAAGCAAGCGTTGGCCCGTGAGGCTGGGGTGCACGTCGCAAGTGAAGGGCACGGCCGCTGTCGGCACGGGCTGCGGGTTGCTTCCGTTGAGCAGGCCCGCCAGGCACGTCTTGCCCCCCGCCACCGCGGTGGCATTCCGGAAAGCGGTGAAGGCGTCAGCCACGACGGCGCCGTTGGCTGCAGCGGCTGCCGCCAAGGCGTTATTCAGCGCGACGGTCAGCCCGGTTTGCGCCGCATCGCTGTAGTCCAGCGAGAAGTAGTTGACGACCATCAACACGCCCTTGAAGCCCGTGGCGCGCAAGTTGCTGAGGGAGGTGTTCAGGTTGGTGAACACAGCACCCAGCGTACCAGGCAGGCCGGCCTGGATGCAGGCCGGGTCACCACGGCAAGCAGCGATAAGCAGGAAGCCGTCGTTGGCGCCCAGGCTCAAGGTGACGAGCCGAGTCCTTTTGTTCGCGCCGAGGTAGGCGGTTGCAAACTCCAGCTGCGTGGCCGCGTATGCCGCGTGCAGCGGGAAGTTGGCGCGAAACGGGCGGCAGCCGTTGTCGGCACCGGTGAGCGAGAGGAATCCTGCGGTGGTTTCGCCGGGGCAGGAAGCGTTCGTCGGACTCAGCCGCAATGCGTTGCCCACGAGCTCGGGGTAGCCCAGGAAGTTGTCCGGGTTGACGTACGCAAAACCGTCTTGCGTGATGTAGCCGAACACGACGCTGTCGCCGAGCGCCAGCATCTTGCCGCGTCCGTTGTCGGAGTCGGCTGAGGCCAGCCCGGTGGCGCCGGTGAGTGCCAATGCGAGCGCGGCGCGCCCGGCGCGATGCGCCGCAGATTTGATCAAACGACCTAGAGATGAATGCATGACTTCCTCGGTGGATTGAACCATGCGCGCAGGCCATTCCTGCGCACGTCAGTACGAGCGCCACGGTGCTGTGCGCGCCGGCAAGCGGCAAGCGGACAAACCCAGGGGCCCCCTAGAACTAGGGAAGGGATAACGCGAGGCGTGAGGCGCGCTGCCGCAGCTCGCGTCCGCCCGCGCCGCAAAGCCGGCGCAATTGACGAAACAGGGTCTGGCGCGAGCCGAAGCCACTGCGTGCAAGCACCTCGGCCATGCTGAGCGTCGTCTCCCTGAGCAGGCGTTCGGCGGCGCGGGTGCGGGTGCGCGTGAGCAGGGCCATCGGCGTGACGCCGTGCACCTGGGCAAAGCAGCGCACGAGGTGGTACTTCGACAGTCCGGCAGCGGCGGCGATCTGATCCAGCGTGATCGGTTCTGTGTAACAGCTGAGGATGAAGTCGGCCGCGCGGTCGACGCGTTGCTGCAGTTCGGCGTGCGCCGAGCGGCTGAGCGTCTGCAGGCGGCGGCTGCGCTCGCGCCAGCCCGGCTCGGCGTGCAGCATCGCCCACAACACGCCTTGCAGCTGCTCTTCGAGCCAGGCGTCGTCGGTTTCGCCGTGGCACACGCCCGCCAGCAGGCGCGCGAGCCGCTCTTCGACGCCCCGCTCAAAGACCCGCAGGTGCTCGGAAAAGTGCCATGCTGCGCGCGCGATCGAGGGGCCATGGTCCAGTGACTTCGATGCCGCTTGCGCTGCGGCCCCGGCAAGTTCTTCGGCCATGCCGGGGCGGAAGAAGACGGCCAGGCTGGTCACGGGTGTCGGGCTGCTGATGCGCGCGCCATAGTGCGCGCCGTCATTCAGGATCAACCCGTGCGAATCACTCACGGCCAGGCGCTGCGATCCGACCAGATAGTCCTCCGCGCCGCCCCAGGCGCGCTTGATCGACAGCGCCTGCGTGTGCGGCACAAACTCCGCTCGATGGGTGCGGTAGACGATCACCGCGTTCTCGCGCCCCCAGCGCTCGTAGAACCAGCGGCGAAACGCGGCGTTGGCGCGCGTGGGTGGGCGCGGCGGCAGGTCGGGCAAGTCGCGCAAAATCATCGCCGTGGCTCGGTTCTTGCGGCGCCAGCGCGATTCATCGCGCCGCGCAACGCGTGCAACATCGGGGCAGTCTCGACACGCTATTCTCGCTTCGCATGAAGCCCCTCTTCACCTTGCCGGCGTTTTGCCTGGCCTTGTCCCTGAC
>JBEBHW010000252.1:0-5657 GCA_040081145.1 Burkholderiaceae bacterium | reverse complement strand
GGCCCGCACCGAGCAAGCGCCTGCGCGCTTGCGAGTGGCTGGCGAGCGCTCGGCGGTGTGCCAGCCGCCGAGCGCCGCTGGCAGGCCGGCAGAGCCGGACCCGCGGCGGCCGCTGGGGGCGCTTGCGGGGTGACTAACTTCAAGGGGGTCCGATGTCGCGAAGCAAGTTGATCGTGGTTGCAGGCGTGATCGCCCTGGTCGTCGCGTTTTTCGCGTTCGACCTGGGGCATTACCTGAGCCTGGACTATCTGAAGCAGCGCCAGGTCGACTTCGCCGCGCTCTACGCGCAGCAACCCTTGCTCGTGATCGGCGTCTACGCGCTCATCTACATCGTCGTCTTCGCGCTTGCGCTGCCGGTGGGAGCCGTGATTTCGTTGGCCGGAGGTGCGCTGTTCGGCGTGTGGGTCGGCGTGGTGGTCGTCTCGTTCGCATCGAGCATCGGTGCCGCGCTGGCTTTTCTCGCGTCGCGTCACGTGCTCGCCGACAGCGTGCGCGCCCGGTTCGGCGCGCGCCTGAGCGAGGTCGACAAAGGCGTGGCCAAGGACGGTGGGTTCTACCTCTTCACGCTGCGCCTGATCCCGGCGATACCGCCGGCGGCGATCAACCTGCTGTTCGGCCTGACGAAAATGCGCACCTGGACGTTCTATTGGGTGAGCCAGTTGGGCATGCTCGCCGGAACCGTCGTCTACGTGAACGCCGGCACGCAGCTCGGCAAGCTCGAATCGCTCAAGGGGATTCTGTCGCCCGGGTTGATCGGCTCGTTCGTGTTGCTCGGAATCTTCCCGTTGATCGCGAAAAGGATCGTCGACGTGGTGCAGGGCCGCAAGGTCTACGCGCGCTGGGCGGCGCAAAAGCCCAAGTCGTTCGACCGCAATCTGATCGTGATCGGCGCTGGCGCGGCCGGGCTGGTGACGAGCTACATCGCCGCTGCCGTGAAAGCCAAAGTCACGTTGATCGAGACCCACAAGATGGGAGGCGACTGCCTGAACTACGGTTGTGTGCCGAGCAAGGCGCTGATCAAGTCGGCCACCCTCGTGCACCAGATGAAGCACAGCGCGCGCTACGGCGTTGCGCGCGCCGACGCAACGCTGAACTTTTCCGACGTGATGCAGCGTGTGGCGCGCATCGTGGGCGAAGTCGAACCGCATGATTCGGTGGAGCGCTACACGGGCCTCGGCGTGGACGTCGTGCAAGGCTACGCAAAGCTGCTCAACCCGTGGACGGTGCAGATCGACTTGGGCCAGGGCAAGATGCAAACGCTGACGACGAAAAACATCGTCATCGCCACCGGCGCCATGCCCTTCGTGCCGCCGCTGCCGGGGCTGGCCGACGTGGGCTACCTGACGAGCGACACGCTGTGGGGCCTGCGCGAGCTGCCGGCGCGCCTGGTCGTGCTGGGCGGCGGGCCGATCGGCTGCGAACTGGCGCAGAGTTTTGCGCGCCTGGGCTCGCAAGTGACGCAAGTCGAGATGCTGCCGCGCATCATGATCCGCGAAGACGTGGAAGTCTCGCAGCTCGCGCGCGAAGCGCTGGAAGCTGACGGTGTGAAGGTTCTGACAGGCCACAAGGCATTGCGCTGCGAGAAGGAAGGCGAGCGCAAGTTCATCGTCGTAGAGGCCGCGGGTCAGACGCAGCGCCTTGAGTTCGACGTGTTGCTGTGCGCCGTGGGGCGCGTCGCGCGCCTGAAGGGTTACGGCCTGGAAGACCTGGGCATTCCGGTGGGCCGCACGATTGAGACCAATGAACACCTGGAGACCCTCTATCCGAACATTTTTGCCGCGGGCGACGTCGCCGGGCCTTACCAGTTCACCCACACGGCTGCGCATCAGGCGTGGTATGCCGCGGTGAATGCGCTGTTCGGCAGCTTCAAGAAATTCAAGGTCGACTACTCCGTGATCCCCTGGGCGACGTTCATCGACCCCGAAGTCGCGCGTGTCGGGTTGAACGAGCAGGAGGCCAAGGAAAAGGGGATTGCCTATGAAGTCACGCGCTACGGCCTGGACGACCTGGACCGGGCGATTGCGGACAGCGCGGCGCACGGTTTCGTCAAGGTGCTGACCGTGCCGGGCAAGGACAAGATTCTGGGCGTGACGATCGTGGGCGTGCACGCCGGCGATCTGCTCGCCGAATACGTGCTCGCGATGAAACACGGCCTGGGGCTGAACAAGATTTTGGGAACGATCCACACCTATCCCACCCTGGCAGAGGCGAACAAGTACGCCGCCGGCGAATGGAAACGCAACCATCAACCGCACAAGGTGCTCGAATGGCTGCGGCGCTTCCACGCTTGGCGTCTGGCGTGAATCTGCACTGTCGATGACTGCGCAAACCCATCATGAACATCCTGCACCGCCTGATTTTCGCCCTCACCCTGTCGCTGAGCCTTGGCGCCCTCGCGCAGACTGACCCGCAATACGCCGCGTGGAACGGTCTGCTCGAAAAGCACGTCAAGTGGCTGCCCGACAACAAACAGAGCCGCGTCGACTACACCGGCTTCAAGGCCGACCGTGCCGAGCTGAAAAAAGTACTCGACACGATGTCTGCGGTGAGCAAGAGCGAGTTCGACGCGTGGCCGAAACCCCAGCAGATGGTGTTCCTCATCAACGCCTACAACGCCTTCACCGTCGAATTGATTCTCACCAAGTACCCGGACCTGAAATCGATCAAGGATCTGGGCAGCTTCGTGAGTTCGCCGTGGAAGAAGAAGTTCTTCAAGTTGCTCGGCGAAGAGCGCACCCTGGATTGGATCGAACACGAGCAATTGCGCCCCAACTATGGCGATCCGCGCGTGCACGCGGCGGTGAACTGCGCCTCCATCGGCTGCCCGGCGCTGCGCAGCGACGCCTTCACCGTGGCCAAGCTCGACGCCCAGTTGGATGACGGCATGCTGCGCTTCATGGGCGACCGCACGCGTAACCGGGTGAAGGGCGGCGTGCTCGAAGTGAGCTCGATCTTCAAGTGGTTTCGCGAAGATTTCGAAAAGGGTCAGCGCGGCTTCAACAAGGTCGAAGACGTGTTCGCCAAATACGCAGCGCAGCTCACCGACGACGCCGGTGAGCAGGGGCGGCTGAAAGCCAAAACCGTGGCGGTGAACCACCTCGATTACGATTGGTCGCTGAACGCCGTGGGGCGTTGACCTGACGCACTCGAGAATTGCACTCACCTCTTGTTCTGCTGCTGTTGGCGCTGGCGTGCGCCGCGAGTTTCGGTCCGGCCCGGGCGCAATCGCTCGGGGCTCCGCCGCTGTTGACGCCGTTTTCGAGCGATTCCGAACAAGCGCCGGCGCCCTGGCAAGTTCAGGGACTGCCGAATCAGACCAAGCCGTTCACCCGCTTTGCCGTCGTCGACCTCGACGGGCGCCGCGCGCTGCGCGTGCAGGCCGAAGAGTCGTATGGCAACCTCGTGCATCCGCTCTCCGGGCTCAAACCCGGCTCGAAGCTGGCGTGGCGCTGGCGCGTCGACAAGTTGATCGACGGAGCGAACCTGAACGAGAAAACGGGCGACGACGTCGCGCTCAAGGTCTGCGTGTTTTTCGACCAGCCGCTGGAGAGCATCCCCTTCATCGAGCGCCAGCTGTTGCGCGTCGCGCGTTCGCAGACGGGTCAGGCCTTGCCGGCAGCAACCGTGTGTTATGTGTGGGACAACGATTTGCCGCGCGGCGCGCTGCTGCCCAGTGCCTTCACCCGGCGCTTGCGCTACATGGTGCTGCAAAGCGGCGCCGCGCAGTTGCGCCAGTGGGTCGACGAGCGACGCGACATCGGTGCCGACTTCCTGCGCCTGTTCGGCGATGAGGTGAGCGTCCTGCCGCAGGTGATCGGCGTGGCCGTCGGCGCGGACGCCGACAACACGCGCAGCCGCAGCCTGGGCTACGTCTCCGACCTGGTATTGCTGCATTGACCCCCAACGACGCCCTGAATCGAGTCCGCCCGACACCGCTGCGGCGCAAACTGCCGTTGACGAACCCATGAAACACCTTTTGCTGCTGGGCGGCGGACACGCCCATGTGCAGGTTCTGCAGGCCTTGGCCCTGGAGCCCTTGCCCGGCGTGCGCGTCACGCTGGTGAGCCCGTTTGCGCGCCAGCTCTATTCCGGCATGGTGCCGGGCTGGCTGGCCGGTCACTACGCCCTGGACGACTGCGCGATCCCGTTGCTGCCGCTGGCGCAGCGCGCGAACGCGGAGTTTGTCGAGGCGGCGGCGACCCGCATCGACGCGGCGACGCGCCAGGTCACGCTCAGCAATTCGCAGCTGCTGCGCTACGACGTGGTCAGCATCGACACCGGGCCAGTGATGAACCGCGACGCGATTCCCGGGGCGCGAGAGCATGGTCTGTTCGTGCGCCCGATCGAGCATTTCGCACAACTCTGGGAAAAGCTGCTCGCCCTGTCCGCAGAGCGCGGCTTGAGCGTCGCCGTGATCGGCGCGGGCGCGGCCGGCGTGGAGTTGGCGTGCGCCATGCAATACCGGCTGCGCGACCGCGCCCGCATCAGTCTGGTCACCGGCGGGCCTGCGCCTCTGGCCGACTACACGCCGGAAGTGCGCGCGCGTGGCCGCGCGGCGTTGCGCCGCCTGAGCATCACCGTGCTCGAAGATGCGTGCACAAGCATTGCCGAGCAGCACGTGCAACTGCTGAGCGGCACCCGACTGCAGTGTGACGCACCGGTCCTGGCCATCGGCAGCAGCGCTCCGCCGTGGTTGGCCGGCAGTGGCCTGGCACTGGACGCGCAAGGCTTCATCGCCACCGCGACAACCTTGCAAAGCACCTCCCACCCGGACGTCTTCGCCGCCGGCGACGTAGCGTCGAATCTGGTGCTGCAGCGTCCCAAGAGCGGGGTCTTCGCGGTGCGTGCCGGCCCGGCGCTGGCGCTCAACTTGCGCCGCTATCTGGGCGGGGGGCCGCTGGAGGAGCACCTGCCCAAGTTGCGCTCGCTGAACCTGCTCGCGTGCGGCAGCCGCTCGGCGATCGCATCGTGGGGCTCATGGACAGCGCAAGGGGCCTGGGCGTGGTACTGGAAGAACTGGATCGACAGGAAGTTCGTCGCGAAGTTCCGCTGAGTTTCAGTCACGCGGCTTGAAGTCGATTTCCATCAGCGGCGGAACCCGGCCGTCGGTATCGCGCGGCAAGATTTCCGTCTTGTCGATGGCGCGCAGCACGGCGTCGTCCCAGTTCTTCACGCCGCTGCTCTTGGTGAGTTTGCGCGCGACGATCGTCCCGTCGGGGGCGAGGCGCACTTCGACGGTGGCGACCGGGTCGCCATTGACGGGCTCGGTGAGCACGATGTTGGGCTTGATCCGTGCCTTGATCCGGCCCGCATAACCCGCTGAGGGTCCGGCACTTTGTGCGGCATTGCCGGGAGTCGCGGCGTTCGGGTTGGCGCCGGCCTGGCCGAGCATTCGCTTGAGGTTGGTTTGGCGCTGCGCCTCGATGCGTTCTTCTTCTTGCTTCGCCTCCTCGGCAGCCTTCTTGCGCTCGGCCTCAACGCGTGCCAGTTCGCGCTTCGCGGCTTCGCGTTTGGCCAGCTCGCGCTTGGCTTCTTCGCGTTTGGCTTCCTCGCGCTTGGCTTCTTCGCGGCGTGCCTTTTCGATGGCGATTTGCGCGTCGGGCACGGCTTCTTGCACCGGCACGGGCTTGGGCACCGGGGCGGGGGGCGGTTTGACG
>JBEBHW010000251.1:0-5664 GCA_040081145.1 Burkholderiaceae bacterium | reverse complement strand
GCGCCGAACCACCCCATCACGCACGCCATTCCGGCATTCGCCGCGGCGATCCACCAGCGGTGGCGGCGCGCCCAGTCCACCGCCGGTGCCCACAGGAACTTGACGGTCCAAGCCAGGCCAAGCAGGCTCAGCAGCCCGATGTCGGCCAGGTTCACGCCTTGCTGGCGAAAGTAGACCGGGAAGATGTCGTAGAAGACACCGAGCGGGAGGCCCTCGCTGAAATACAGCAGTGCGACCCAGAACAGCTTGCGGCGGTAGACCGGAGTGCGCGCGGCTGTTGCGGGGCTGGGGTCCGCCGGGGGCAGGGTCATGCGCCGATTCTATGGACCCGGCTCGCGCTGCCGGCTGAGCCTCGGCGCGGGCGAGGCGTCAGGGCGACGCCACGCCTTGCCGGTGAATCGCCTCGGACAGCGCAAGCAGGCGCTCGCGAGGCAGTTCGCCGACCAACGCATAACCGGTTGCCGTGTCGTGGTCGCTGTCGCCTTCGACCCAGTAAAACATGCCGAGCGCGCCCTGCTGCTCGTAGCGGAAAGCCGCCGCGGTGTTGGCGTCGGGCTTGCGAAGGTAGACCGTGACGCGCGCCGGTTTGGCCGAAGGATCGGCGGCGTCTGCCGCGGGCAGCGCCTGGTACATCAATTGCGCGCTCGGCCCGGCGGCATCGGGCAGGAGTCGCCCGCCGACGAGCTCAAAACCCTGCTCGCGCAAATCGAACAGCTTGACCGGAACGTCAAGGCGCTTCGTCAGCCAGCGGCTCAGGTGTTCTTCCTGTGCCTTCACTTCGACGGCGTGGCGCCCCTCGGGAACGTAGACCTTGTGCGCGAGCGCGGCGCGCTGCACCCAGGCGTTTTGCACCGGCGGGGTCAAAGCCAATTGCGCCACGTCGCCGCGGCTGCGCCACATCACCCCGGCGCCGGAGGTGGCGCCCAGCGCAAACACGGCGATCCCGGCTGCCCAGGTCTGCCAATGGCGCCAGTGGCCGCCTGCCGCGCCGGCCATGACCAAGCGCGTCAGCCGGTCCGGCACGGGCTCGGACAAAACGTTGCCAAGTTGACTGCGCAAGGCCTCGCGATCCGCGGACCACAGCCGCACGCGCGCCGCTTCAATGGGATGGTTGCTCAACCAGGCCTCGATTTCGGCGCGTCGCTCGGGAGTGAACTCGCCGTCGAGCCAGGCGTTCAGGACGGTGTCATCGAATGGGGCGTTCATGGGCAATCCAGCGGCAGCAAATACTTGGTCGACATGTCAAACGACGCGGCGCAGCCCGCCTGCCGACCGCGGGGGCTTGCCATCCAGAAGATCGCGCAAGGCAGCGCGGCCGCGCGACACGCGCGACATCACGGTGCCGATGGGAATGCCGAGCGCCTCGGCGCAATCGGCGTAGGAGAGTTGTTCGAGGCTCACCAGCAGCAGCGGCTCGCGCTGATCGATGGGCAAACGGCGCAGCGCGGCGATCAGGTCCATGCGCAAACCGATGTCCACACCCGGCGCGGCGAGCTGCTCGGACTGGTCGTCATACGCGTCGTGGCCGTCGTGGCTGGGCATGCGTGCGTGGCGGCGCCGCTCGTCCATGAAGGCGTTGTGCGCGATCGAAACCGTCCAGAGCACGATGTCGCGGCGCTGGTCGAACTGGTGCCAGTGCGTCAAGGCGCGCTCCAGCGTGATCTGCACCAGGTCGTCAGCGGCGTGCGAGTCGAACACGAGTGAGCGCGCGTAGCGGCGCAGGCGCGGGATGGCATCTAACAGTTGGCGGCGAAAGGCAGAAGGAGCGTCCACGACGGGCTTACGCAGTTGTGGGCCTGATTATTCCCCGACCCTACCCGAATGGCGTGCGGATTCGCACGCGGCGCGCAGCGTTCAGGCGCCGCTGCTGCGCGCCCGCTTCAGAGCGAATTCAGCAAACCACGCGACGCAGTCGGCGTTGGCCATTGCGTCGAGCTTGAAGACTTCGGTCGCCGGGGTGCCCAGGAGCAGCTTCTTTACGGGCAATTCCATCTTCTTGCCCGACAGCGTGCGGGGAATCGCGCTGACCTGGAACACGTCGTTCGGCACGTGGCGCGCCGATAAGGCGTGGCGGATCGACGCCTTGATTGCCGCGCTCAGCGCAGCGTCGAGCATTAGACCCTCGCGCAGCACGACGAACAGTGGCATGTAGCTCTCGCGCCCCAGGTATTCGAGGTCGACGACGAGGCTGTCGAGCACTTCGGGAAGCGCCTCGACGGCGCGGTACAGCTCGGCGGTGCCCATGCGGATGCCGTGGCGGTTGATCGTCGCGTCGCTGCGGCCGTAGATGATCGCGCCGCCGCGCGGCGTGATGCGGATCCAGTCGCCGTGGCGCCAGATTCCGGGGTACATGTCGAAATAGCTGTCGTGGTAGCGCGGTCCCACGAGTCCGGCGCCGGGCCGCCCCGAGCCGGGCGAGAACCCCAAGGGCACCGAAGGGGCCCCTGCGTCGCCCTTGGGGTGGGCGGTATTTCCTACCGGAGGCACCATTTCTCCCACGTCGCCCCAGAAGTAGAGCGGCATCGACGGCATGGGTTTCGTGCAGACGAGCTCGCCCACTTCGTCGACCAGCGTGCGGCCACGGCCATTCGCATTAGGCTCGCTCCAGGCCTCCACGGCGGCGCCCAGGCAGCGGCACTGCATTTCGCCCTCAATCACCGGCAAGGTCGGCAGGCCGGCGACAAAGGCGCCGGCAAAGTCAGTCCCGCCCGAAATCGGCGCGAGCCAGATCGGCTTGCCATCGACCTGCGGCAGGTTCGCGTAAATCCAGCGATAACACTCGATCGCCAGCGGCGAGCCGGTTGAGCCGATGGTGCGCAGCCGGGACAGGTCGGCAACTTCGGCGGGCCGCACGTCGGCCTTCAGGCAATTCGCATAAAACGCCGCGCCGGCGCCGAAAAACGTCGCGCCCGATTCGGCGGCGAAGCGCCACAGCAGGCTCCAGTCGGCTGCTCCGGCGCGGCCCGTGGGGCTGCCGTCGAACATGCACACCGTCGTGCCATTCAGCAGCACGCCGGCCTGCAGATTCCACATGATCCAGCCCGTCGAGCTGTACCAATGGAAACGCTCGGCGGTGTCGGCACTCGCGCCAAGGTTGTTGTGCAGGCACGCGCCTTTCATCGTCTCCAGCATCACGCCGCCGTGGCCGTGCACCAGCGCCTTGGGCAGGCCTGTCGTGCCGCTCGAGTAGACGACCCACAGCGGGTGGTCGAAGGGCAGCCACATTGGCGCAGCGAGTTCACTGCCGCCGATGAGCGTGTCGAAATCGTGGGCGCGCCGGTTCGGGCCCGCCAAGCGCGACGCGTCGGAATTCGAATCCAGGTTGCGCAGCAGCACCGCGTCGCGCACGCTCGGCAAGTCCGCGAGCAACTCGAGCAGCAGCGCCTGGCGGTCGTGCGCGCCGCCGCCGTAGACATAGCCATCGCACCCGATCAACACCTTGGGCTCGATCTGGCGGAAGCGGTCAAGCACCGCGACCGGCCCCATGTCGGGCGAACACACCGACCAGACCGCGCCGACGCTCGCGCAGGCGAGGAACGCCACCACCGTCTGCGGCACGTTGGGAAGGTAAGCACAGACCCGATCGCCTGGCACGACGCCCATGCGCTTCAGCGCCGCGGCAAACGCGCCGACCTGGCGTTGAAGCTCGGGCCACGAAAGCTCCTGCATTGCGCCGCGCTCGCGCAGGCGCTCGCTCTGGAAGATGATTGCCGGGTGGCCCGCGGCGTGCGCCGCGTCGGCGTGACGCAGCACCTGCGCCGCGTAGTTGACCTGCGTGCCCGGGAACCATTGGGCTCCGGGCATGACCTCTTGCTCGAGCACCGTCGAATACGGCGTGGGCGAGCGCACGTCGAAGTAGTCCCAGATCGAGCCCCAGAAGGTGCGCAGGTCGGCGACCGACCAGCGCCAGAGTTCGTCGTAGCCGGCGTTCGTCGTGGGGTTGAACTTCAGGCCTCGTTCGCGCGCGAGCCAGCGGGTGTAGCGCAGGATTTGGGGGTCGGGCAGGGGCATCGTCGGTTTCTCGCAAGCAGCCAGTCACTCTAAGCGAACGGCGCGTCGACGCCGATATAGCGCCACACATCGCGCATGAAGGGATGCCGCCAATGGCCACGCACCCAGGGCTGCTGAAGATCGTTGACGATGTTGTGCGCGTGCACTTTGTACGGCATGTAGGCGACGAGCAGGTTCTTCGCTTGGCGCATCAAGGTATCGCGCTCGGGCCCGTCGGGCATGCTGTTCTGGCGCTCGAACAAGCGGTCGAACTCGGGCAGCGAAAAGTGCGCGTCGTTCGATTCACTGGCGTTCGGGCCGTAGCCGATGCCAAGGAAAAAGGAACCATCGGGCGAACTGGCAGCCCAGCTGAAGCTCCACATCATCAAGGCTCCGGCACGCGACTTCTTCAGCAGATCGGGCCAGGTCGCGATGTCGAACTCCATGCGCACACCCACCGCGGCCAAGTACTTGCGCCAGACCTCGTTCTGCCGGCGCGAGCGCTGATCGGGCAGCGACGCCAGGCGCAATACGAGCGGCGCGCCGCCGGGCAACTCGCGCCAACCGTCGCCATCTGTGTCGACATAGCCGAACAGATCGAGCAGCGCCATCGCCTCGGCGCGGCTGTGTTTGCTCATCTCGCTACGGTACGACTCGGAATAGCCGGAAGTGAACGGCGTGAGCGTGGACTGCGCCAGGATCGCCTGGCGGTGGCGCAACAGCAGGATCGCCTGCGCGCCGTCGTAGGCGAGCGCGACGGCGCGGCGCAGCGCCACCTTGTCGGGCGCGTTGCCGCCCACCAGTGCATCGTCCATGTTGAAGTAGGTCAACGACATGTCGGCCTGCATCGCGCGCTGCAGCCGCACGTCCTTGCGCGCCAGGTGCGGCGCGAGACGGCCGTTGGGCACGGCGATCGGCACGAAGGCGTTGGGCAGTTCGATCAGATCGAGCGCACCTTCGACAAATCCGAGCCAGCGCGGTTGGTCTTCCGTGATGACACTGATCTCGATGCGCTCCAGCAGCGGCAGGCGAGCGCCTTTGAGTTCGGCGGCGATCCGTTGCGCCTCTACGTCGCTGGCGCCGGCTTCGCCTTCGAAGACTTGCCCGCGAAACGCCGGGTTGCGCACGAGTTCGATTCGCGAAGCGCGGCGCCAAGTCCCGAGCTTGAACGGACCCGTGCCCACCGGGTGCGCGGCGATATCGTCGCCATACATTTGCACGACTTCGCGAGCCACCGCGCCGGTGGCCGGCGTCGCCAACACATAGGCAAAGCGCGGGTTGGGTGCGGCAAGACGAACTTGAAATGTGTACCGGTCGAGCGCGCGAATGCCATCGACTTCGCGGTTGTAGTCGAACGTCGACTTGTCGCGCCGCGCCCTGGCGCGCAACTCCGACAGGTCCAGCACCTTGGCGTTCTCGAAGAGGTAGACGTTCTCGGCGTTCAGCTTCGGGTCGTAAAAGCGCTTCACGCTGTACACATAGTCCTGCGCCACCAGCTCGCGCGTCTTGCCTTTGAACGCCGCATCGTCGGCGAAGAAGATGCCGGGGCGAATGCGAAACGTGAAGCGCGTGAAATCGGCGGAGATTTCGGGCAGTGCCACTGCGGTCTGCGGCTTCAGCTTGACGGGCCGGGCGAGGTAGTCGTAGGTGAGCAGCGGCTCGAAGATGTTCGCC
>JBEBHW010000250.1:0-5669 GCA_040081145.1 Burkholderiaceae bacterium | reverse complement strand
GGCTACGTGGAGGCCGCGGCGGCGGCGCAAGTGATCGTGCTTTGCGTGCCTTACGCGGCGCAGCTCGCAACGGTCGAAGAGGTGCGCACGGCGCTCACCGGCAAGATCCTCATCGACACGACCGTGCCGCTGATGCCGCCCAAGGTCGCGCGTGTTCAGCTTCCGGCGGGCGGCTCGGCGGTGGCCGCGGTGCAGGCGCTGCTCGGTGAATCGGTTCACGTCGTGTCGGCGTTCCAGAACGTGGCGGCGCATCTGTTGCAGGAGTTGGACCACGTGCTGGACTGCGACGTGCTGGTCTGCGGCGACCACGTCCCGGCGCGCGAGACGACGATCCAGCTCGCCGCGGATATCGGCTTGCGCGGAATTCACGCCGGGTCCATCGTCAACTCGGCGGCGAGCGAGGCGCTCACCTCGGTGCTGATCGCGATCAACTCGCGCTACAAGGTTCCCGGCGGCGCCGGGGTGCGCATCACCGGACTGAAGACCGAGGCCAAGTGAGCGCTGCAATGGCACAGCCGAACGCGAAACCGGGCGTGGCGTCGCGCAAGCTAGAGCTGCGCCTGATCGCGCTGGACGGCGTTCCGCTCGTGCAGGAGGGCGACGACCTCGCCGCGATCGTGCTCGCCGCGCTGCAGCGCTCGGGTGAGACGCTGCAATCCGGCGACGTGCTCGTGCTCGCGCAAAAAATCGTCTCCAAGGCGACAGGCTGCCACGTCGACTTGGCAAGCGTGACGCCGTCGCCGCGCGCGCTGGAACTGGCCGGGGTCGTGCAGAAGGATCCACGCATCATCGAGCTGGTGCTGCGCGAATCGAAGGAAGTGCTGCGGGCGCGGCGCGACGTCATCGTCGTCGAGCATCGGTTGGGTTTCGTGATGGCCAACGCGGGAATCGATTTTTCCAACGTCGAAGGGAACGCGGAAGAGAGCCGGGCCTTGCTGCTGCCCCGTGACCCTGACGCCGAGTGCCGCAACTTGCGCGAAGCGCTGCGCCGACCCACGAACGCCGACGTCGCGGTCATCATCAACGACAGCCACGGCCGCGCGTGGCGCAACGGCACGGTCGGCGTGGCCATCGGTGCGGCGGGCCTGCCGGCGTTGCTCGACTTGCGCGGCAAGCCCGATCTGTTCGGCCGCACGCTGCGCATCACGCAGGTGGGCCTGGCCGATGAGTTGGCAGCTGCCGCGTCGCTGTTGATGGGCCAGTCCGACGAGGGCACGCCCATTGTGCTGATCCGCGGCCACGTCAGCGCGACGCACGAGGGTTGCGCGGCCGATTTGATCCGCCCCAAGGACATGGACTTGTTTCGCTGACATGGGCGCGAACGAATATCGCACTGTTCACGACCCGGTGGACGCCCACTGGTTTGCCGAGTTCGCCGCGGCGCGGCGCTCGGTGCGGCGCTACGTGCCGCAACCGCTCGCGCGCGAGTTGCTCGATTCGCTGTTGCAAGCCGCGGTGTGCGCACCGTCGGCGCACAACCGTCAGCCGTGGCGCTTTCTCGTGATCGAGGCGGCGTCGACCAAAGAGGCGCTGGCCCGGGCGATGGGGGAGAAGTTGCGCGCCGATCGCAGCCGCGACGGCGACATCGCCGAGGCGATAAGCGCCGACGTGGCGCGCTCCTTTGCGCGCCTTACCGCGGCGCCGGTGCTCGTATTGATCTGCATGAGCATGGAACACATGGACCGCTACGCCGACGCCAGGCGCAACGAGGCGGAGCGGTTGATGGCCACGCAAGGCACGGCGATGGCGGCGCAGAACCTGCTGCTCGCGGCGCACGCCGCCGGCCTGGGCGCGTGCTGGATGTGCGCGCCCTTGTTCTGCCCGGACGTGGTGTCGGCCGCACTCGCACTGCCCGCGGACTGGGAGCCGCAAGCGCTGCTGACGCTGGGTGTGCCCGCGGACTCCGGCAAGCCGTTTCTGCGACGTGCCCTGAGCGACGTGGTGCGCTTCGCGAAGGACGAAGCGTGATCGTCGCGCTGGCTGGCGGCGTGGGCGGCGCCAAGCTCGCCAAGGGCTTGGCCGACGTGCTTGGCCTCGATCAGTTGACCATCGTCGTCAACACCGGAGACGACTTCGAGCATCTGGGCCTGAACGTCTCGCCGGACCTGGACACGGTGATGTACACGCTGGCCGAAATCAACGACACCGTGCGCGGCTGGGGAATCGCAGGCGAAACCTGGAACTTTATGGCGCACCTCGAGGTGCTGGGCGGAGAAACCTGGTTTCGCCTGGGTGACCGCGATTTGGCCACACATGTGCAGCGCACGCTGCGCTTGCGCGAAGGTGCTTCTTTGTCGCAGGTCACCCAGGCGCTTTGCCGCAGCCTCGGCGTGCGCCACCCCCTGGTGCCGATGAGCGACGACCCGGTTCGCACCCTGGTGCACTGCGATGCGGGCGTGCTCAGCTTCCAGGACTATTTCGTGCGCCGCCAAGCCCAGCCCGTGGTCACCGAGCTGGAGTTCGCGGGTGCCGAGCAGGCGCGAATCGCCGACGAGTTTCGCGCGGCGCTCGCGCACCCGGCGCTGCGTGCCGTGGTGATCTGCCCGTCCAACCCTTACCTGAGCATCGCGCCCATGCTCGCCGTGCCCGGCGTGCGCAGCGCACTGCGCGAGCGCCGCGTGCCGGTGGTCGCGGTGTCGCCCATCGTCGCCGGGCAGGCGCTGAAAGGGCCCGCGGCGAAGATCATGCGCGAACTCGGCAACGAGCCGTCGTCGATGGCGGTCGCGCAGTTCTACCAGGGTCTGATCGATGCATTGGTCGTCGATCGCGCCGATGCGGCGCTCGCCGGTGCCATCGAGCGCTTGGGAATCCATTGTTTCGTCACTTCCACCGTGATGCACGAGCCCGGCGATCGCGCCAGCCTCGCGAGGCAAGTGCTCGAATTTGGCGCCACGTTGACGGCGAGAGGCCGGCCATGAGCGTCTGGCTCGTGCTGCCGATGAAGTCGCTGCGCGAAGGCAAGAGCCGCCTGGCGTGTGCGCTCGATCTGCAAGAGCGCCATGCACTGCTCGAGCGTCTGCTGCTGCGCACGCTCGAACGCGCCGCGGAGTTTGCCGGCCTGCAGCAGACCCTGCTCGTCAGCGCCTGCGCGATGACCCGCGCGCGCGCCGCGCGCCTGGGTGCGCACGTCCTCGAAGAAGCGCCGGGCGCCGGATTGAACGGCGCATTGCATCAGGCGCAACGGGAGCTGCGCCGGGTGAACGCAACGCACATGCTGGTCGTGCCGTGCGACCTGCCGCACCTGCAAGCCGACGACCTGCAGCGCCTCGCCGACGGCGCCGGAGCGCGGCGCATCGGCATCGCCCCCGACGAGCTCAAGCAGGGCACCAACGGCCTGTGCCTGGACGCGTCGATGGAATTCGCATTCAGCTTCGGCCCGCACAGCTATGCGCGTCACGTGGAGCACATTCGCCGAGCCGGGCTGCAACACGTGTCGATCGAAACCCCCGGGCTGGGGTTCGACCTGGACCTGCCGCAGCAGCTCGAGCGCGTTGCTTGGGGATAGGGTTTGTGAGTCAGCCGGCTTCGCCGGCTACACCAGCAACAGCAAGTGCTCGCGCTCCCATGAGCTGATGACGCGGTTGTAGGTGCCGAATTCGAGCGCCTTGACGGCGCAGAACGCGTCGATGAACTTCTCGCCGAGCAACTCGCGGACGGGAACGCAGCCGCGCAACGCCTCGATCGCGTCCTCTAAATGCCGCGGCCGGTACGAATTGACGTAGGGCGCGAACAGCGGCATCACGAGCGGCACGTACTTCTGCAAGCCGGCGATGAAGTGGAAGAACTCGGGGCTGGCGTTGCCGTCGGCGCGGCTGAAAACGTTGTTGCCGTCGGCGTCGACGATGTTGTTGGCGCGCGACGAGGTAGAACTCCATCTCCGGCGCAACCACCGCGCGCCAGCTGCGCTGCGTGTAGAGCGCGATCACCTTGCGCAGCACGGCGCGCGGCGAGAGCTGCACTGGCGTGCCGTCCCAGTCCACACAGTCGTGAATCACCACCGCCACCGGCTCGGCCGCCCACGGCACGACGCGAAACGTGGCAGCGTCGGGGCGGCAGATCATGTCCGGATCCGTATCGCCCACATGCGGGCCGTTGTCCGGCTGCTGGCCGTTCGCGGTGTTCAGCAGCACGCTCTTGGGCAAGCGCATCTCGCCGCTGTTCAGGAACAAGTCCTTGGGCAGGATCTTGCCGCGCGCGATGCCGGTGATGTCTGGGATGACGCACTCCACTTCGTGGATGCGGTGTTCGGCGACGAGTTGTTTGAGGTCGGGGGGCATGGGGGTCCTGGCGGGCGGCGAGGGCCGCGATCACGGATCTGGAGTTGATCACAAGTGTTCGAATGCTCCCAACCCTGAGGAGTGGCGCTGACCGTGCCGGTCGATCCGGTGCTGCCCTCTCGCCTGAAGCCTGTTGTTCGTCGGGTCGTCGCGAGATCGCCTGGAATGGCTGGAGTGCGCCTTCCCGTGTAACCGAAGGCGAATCGCGAACCGGCTTGGCAGCGTCTCGCCCGTGCGCGCGCGCGGCGCACGGGCAGGTTTCAGACTGAATAGAGCGGTTGCATCATGTTGCCGGCCTCGCGCTGCGCACCCCTAGGATGCGCAGAACCCCAATCCGCTCAGGCGGGCCTGGTGACTGCACTCTGAATCCCGAGGCGCCGGTCGCTGTGCAAGCGCAATCAAAGGTCGAGATCCCGATGAAACCCTCCCTGCAAGTTTGGTCTCCCGGCGTCGGCGCAAATCCTCGCGCCGAGAAGCGCTCGGCACGCCGTGCGAACGGCGTGCCGGCGCAGCGAACCGTGAGTGCGAAGCCTTCACCGCTGGCGACCTTGTCTCGAGGCCTTCGCTGGCTGCTCGCGGTGCGCATGCGCATCCAGCGCCGCAGCGGCCGCTACATGCTGCAGATTTCGCTGCCCCCACCCGATGCGCAACCCGATGTCGCCACGGCGGCGCGGCGAATTCCCAAGCATCGAAGCGACGCGCTGCGTCGCGACTTCCTGCAGCTGCACGCGCTGCTGGCGCGCCAGCCCGGGCTGCGCCAGTCGATGCCGCAGCTGAGCTACGTCGAGCGCACTTTGGCTCGAACCGGCTCGCGCGGGCTGCTGGTGACGCCCAAGCCCATGTTGGACAGCGCGCTCGATCAGCTCGGTACGGTCGAGCGCCAGCGGCCCGAGTTGCGCCTCGATGAACTCCGCGTCCGCCTCGAGAGCGCGGCGCGCGCGCTGGCCCGCCGGCCGACGGCCCGCGAGAACAGCCGGCAGGTCGTCGAAGTGTCGGAAGTGAGCCACTCGTTGTTCGAGGAACTCGACCGCAGCTGGACGGTCCCGGCGCCGCTGTCGGATTCGGGGCACTGATAGGTTCGGATCGCCCATCTGCGCGCCGCGCGCGCCTTGTGGGAGAGGGGGCTAGTTGCCCAGCCCGTACTTCTGCGGATCGTTGCAGATGATCGCTGCCGCCAGCACGCGCGGAACATACTCGCGCGTCTCCTCCGGCAGAAGCTTGAGCCGGTAGAGGTGCCAGAAGTCGCGTTTGTCTTTGCGGAATCCGCCGGGGCCCCGGGCCACTTGATGCAGCACCCGCCGCACACCGTTTTCGCCCCGGTTGTAGCTCGCCAACGCCAGCATGAACGAATCCTCGCCGAATTCCGAGAGCAGGCTCGCCAGGTAGGAGGCG
>JBEBHW010000249.1:0-5686 GCA_040081145.1 Burkholderiaceae bacterium | reverse complement strand
CCTGAAAGGCGCGCTGCGCGCGCTGGAAGTGGGCGCCGATGCGCTGCTCGTGCCGCTCTCGGCGAGCCACGCGCACAGTCTGGCGAACTTGCGCAAGGCGCCTGACGACGTGGTGCAGGAGATCGCGCGGATTCGCGAAGCGCGCGACGCGGCGGGCTCGGCGTGCCGGATCGAGGTCGGCCTGAGTACCTCGTTCGGCTGCACGATCCAGGGGCGCGTCGAGCCCGCGGAAGTGCTGCGCCTGCTGCGCGCCGTGTGCGAGGCGGGCGTCGACCGTGTCGGCCTGGCCGACACCGTGGGCTACGCCGATCCGCTGATGGTGCGTCAGTTGTTCGAACAGGGCGCGGCGGTGGCCGGCGAGCGTTTGAGTTGCGGCCACTTTCACGACACGCGCGGCCTCGGCCTGGCCAACGTCTATGCCGCCTGGCAAACCGGGGTGCGGCGCTTCGACGCCTGCCTGGCCGGTATCGGCGGCTGTCCGCACTCGCCCGGCGCCAGCGGCAACGTCAGCAGCGAAGACGTGGCGTATCTCTTCGCCAGCATGGAGGTTCCTACCGGCGTCGACTTCGACGCCTTGCTTGCGCTGCGCACCAAGGTGGCGGGCTGGCTCGAAGGCGAGACGCTGCACGGCACGATTTGGCGTGCTGGGTTGCCCAAGACAATGCGCGCTTGACGTATCCGCCGCTTCCCGCCGAAGCCGTGCCCCGCAACATCGAAATCAAAGCGCGCATTGCCAGCGTCGACGCGCTTGCCGCGGCGCTCGCCGGGTTCGCTGACGACGGCCCGCTGGCGATCGCCCAAGACGACACGTTTTTTCGTTGCGACAAGGGCAGACTCAAGTTGCGCAGCTTCGATGCAACGCATGGCGAGTTGATCTTCTACCGGCGCGCCGACAGCCTGGGCCCCAAGGAGTCCCACTACACGATCGCACCGACGGCGGCACCCGATGCGCTGCGCGAGGTGCTGACGATGGCGCTGGGCACAACCGGCCGGGTGCGCAAGGCGCGCACCTTGTTCCTCGTGGGCCGAACGCGGGTGCACCTGGACCGCGTCGAAGGCCTGGGCGAGTTTCTCGAACTGGAAGTGGTGCTGCGCGACGGCGAAGCAAACCAGGCCGGCATCGACGAAGCCCATGCTTTGATGGCCCGATTGGGCGTGCAGCAATCGCAGCTGATCGACACGGCCTACGTCGATCTGCTCAACGCAGCACGCTGATGGACGCCGCGCTGCCGCCCCAACCCCTGGCCGGGCCGCCGTCACACAAGTCCGCACCCCAGCCGCTGGCCGGCCTTCGCGTGGTCGAGTTCACCCACATGGTGATGGGCCCGACCTGCGGCATGGTGCTTGCCGACATGGGCGCCGAAGTCATCAAGGTCGAGCCGCTGGAGGGCGACCGCACGCGCACGCTGCTCGGCGCGGGTACCGGCTTCTTCCCGCTGTTCAACCGCAACAAGAAAAGCATCGTGATCGACCTGCAAAAGCCCGAAGGCGCGGCGGTGGCGCGCAAGCTCGCGGCGAGCGCCGACGTCGTCGCCGAGAACTTCAAGCCCGGCACGATGGCCAAGTACGGGCTCGACTACGCGGCGTTGTCGCGGGTCAATCAGCGCCTCATTTACGTTGCGCACAAAGGCTTCCTGCCCGGCCCCTACGAGAACCGCACGGCGCTCGACGAAGTCGTGCAGATGATGGGCGGCCTGGCCTACATGACGGGCCGCCCGGGCGACCCGCTGCGCGCAGGCAGCAGCGTGAACGACATCATGGGCGGCATGTTCGGCGCGATCGGTGCCTTGGGCGCGCTCGTGCAACGCGGCATCACCGGCAAGGGCATGGAGGTGCAGTCGGCACTGTTCGAGAACAACGTATTCCTCGTCGGCCAACACATGCTGCAATTCGCCATGACGGGCAAGCCCGCCGCGCCCATGCCCGCGCGCACCAGCCCCTGGGCCGTATACGACGTGTTCACCGTGAAGAACGGCGAACAAATTTTTCTTTGCGCAGTGAGCGACCCGCAGTGGCTGACGTTTTGCGATTGCCTGGGCTTTGACGACTTGAAAGCGAACCCCGCCTACGCGACCAACAATCAGCGTGTCGAACAGCGCGCGTCCCTGCTTCCCGCATTGCGCGAGCGCCTGGCGAATCGCAGCGCGGCCGAGCTGAGCCGCATCATGGAAGACGCGGGCCTGCCGTTTGCCCCGATCAGCAAACCCGAAGACCTTTACGATGATCCGCACCTGCGCGCCACCGGCGGCCTGGCCGACATCCGCCTGCCCGACGGCGCCAAAGCCGGGCAGACGGTGCAGACAACGCTGTTCCCGATCCTGCTCGCCGGCCAACGCCTGGGCGTGCGCCTGGACCCGCCGAAGCGTGGCGAGCACACCGATGAGTTGCTGGCGATGCTCGGTTACTCGGAGGCGCAGGTCGCGGCGCTGCGCGCGCAAGCGGCCGTGGCTTGACGCATCCGCCGCGGTGCGCGCGGCCGGTCGGCACGACGCGCCTCACCCGGCCGTCGCTGGGTCACTTGCCGCCTTTGGCCGCAGCGAGTTCCTTCTCCAATTGTTCGACGCGGCTCTGCAGCCCGGCGAGCCTGGAGTTCATCAGGCCGACGTTGAAGAAGGTCGAGTTTTCCGCCTGCGCGTCGAGCGTATTGCCGTAGCCCAGCCACGACGAGTCGTAGACCTTGACGTTCTTGAAGCCGAGCTGTTGCAGCACGCCCGAGGTCTCGGACGCGCGCGCGCCGCTTTGGCAATAGACGATGGTCTCTTTCTCCGGGTCGAGCTTGGCATACAACGCCTTGAGCGCCTCGGTCGGCTTGAGCGACATGCCGGCGTTGTTCGACACCTCGCGCCGCGCCAGCTTCGCTGCGGTATCGGGGTCGACCCAGTTCTGCTCGTACGGAATGTTGATCGCCCCTGGAATGTGGCCGCCGCGAATCGCGCGGATGTCTTCCCCGCTGAATTCCTTGGGTGTGCGCACGTCGAGGATCTGCACGTCGCTGCGGTTCAGCTTCGCGATCACGTCGCGCGTGCTGACGCTGACCGGGTTCGCCGTGTTGGCCTGGAACTTGAGCGCGACAGGCGTTTGTGGCGCCGCACCCGCCTCGACGGGCCGCCCCGCGGCGGTCCAACCCTCGATGCCATCGTGGTAGACGCGCACATTGCGCCCGCCGAAGTACTGCAGCGTGTACAGGCCGAAGTAAGCCTGCCAGCCGCCGCGGCTGCCGTAGATGACGATCTCGCGCGATGGGTCCAGTCCGGCCGAGCCGAGCATTCTTTCAATGTTCGCGGTCGCGACAAAGTCTTCCGTGTTCGGCTCGCGCAACACCGTCGGCGCGTCGCCGATGTTCACGGCACCGGGGATGTGACCCTTGATGAAGGCGTCGGCAGGGCGCACGTCCCAGACGAGCGCCTTGCGCGACAGCGCGTCGGCCACGCCAGTGCTGTCGACGAGCACCGGCTGTGCGGTAGCCGCCAGGGACGGAAATGCGTGCACCCAGAGTGCAGCGAGAAGCCAGCGGACGATCTTGAGTTTCATGAGGGTTCCTTGTGCCGGAGAGAGTCAGTGAGACGGCTTCACTTTTCGCGCGGCAGTCCCGACGCTGCAGCGTCAGAAGGATAAGGCACCACCCGATCCTGCTCCGCCGCATCGTTGCGCGACACGATGGCGCGCGCCGGCTCCGTCGCACTCAAGTTGATCGCTTCGTGCGGCGTGTCGGGCGGGATGAACAGGAAGTCGCCCGTCTCGCTGATGACGGAGTGCACCAGCCCCGCGCCGTAGCGCGTTTCGACGCGCCCCTGAAGCACGTAGATCGCGGTCTCGTAGCCTTGGTGTGAATGAGGCTCGGACCGCGCGCCGGGCGGAATCACGACCATGTGCATCGACAGGCCGCGCGCGCCCACCGTCTCGCCCGAGACGCCGACGAAATAGGGCAGGTTCTGGTGCGTCAACACCTCGCGGTTCGGGCGGATGGCGTGCACGAGGGGAAGTGCCAAGGCTTTCATGAGCTTCTCTCCGTCAAGGCAGGACAATTCGTGTAGGAGATGTGATGGGAGGCGTCGGCGTGCCGCGCTCGGTCAAGCCGGCTCCATGCCATTGGCGCGTTTCGCCGCGTCGGCCGCGGGCGATGCCATGAATTCGAGCAGCAACCCCAATGCATCGCGCCGCGTTGACGTGACCGACACTGCGGCCGAAAACGTGGTGATGATTTGAATCTCCGACGGCAGTGGGCCGAGCACGGCGATTCCGCTCAAGTTCATCAATTCGCTCAACTGCTGAAACCCGAGTTCGACTTCGCCACGGGCGACGAGCGAGCCGACGGGTACACCCGGCGGCGCTTGCACGATGCGGCTCTTGATCGCATCCATGATGCCCCAGCGTTCGAAGACCTGAGCCAGGTGCACGCCGCTCGGCCCGGTGGAGTAACTCACGCTGCGCGCAGCGAGCACAGCGCGCTTGACCGCTTCTTCCGATGCCACGTCGGGCTGTGCTACGCCTGCGCGCACGGCGATCGCCACACCCGACTTGACCAGGTCGACACGGCTCCCAGCGATGATGCGCCCGGTTTGAATCAACTGGTCGATGGCACTCGCCGCGAGCACGACGCCATCGAAGGCTTCGCCGGCCTGCACGCGCTTGGCCGCGTCGACGCCGCCGACCGACTCGACCGCCACGTCTTGGGGCGAGCCGCGCCGGTAGAGCGCAACGAGGTCGGCCAACACCTGGCGCGTCGCCATCGACGAAATGATTCGCAGCGCAGTGCCCATGCCGAACCTTCAGAGCGCACCGTCGCGCAGCTTCTGCACCGTCTCGCGAATCAGGTAACCCGAGATGCTGAAGCGCGCCGGCGGAATGCCGGGCAGCTCGTCGATGTCGAACCAGCCTGCGGCTTCGATCTCGCTGGCCTGCGGAACGATGTCGCCGCTCACCCAGCGTGCGGTGTACGCGACCATCAGGCTCGTCGGGAAAGGCCAGCTCTGGCTGCCGAAGTAGTGCAGGTCGGTCACCTCGACGGACACCTCTTCGGCGACTTCGCGGTGCACGCAGTCCTCGAGCGATTCGCCGGCTTCGACAAAACCCGCGAGTGCGCTGAACATTCCCGGCGCGTAGTGCGGTGAGCGCGCGAGCAACAGCTCGCGGCCGCGCCACACCAGCACCATCATCGCCGGCGTGACACGCGGGTAGGCGACGTGTTTGCACGCCGGGCAGGTGCGCGCCCGGTCGCTCGTGTGAAGGTCGGTGGGCGTGCCGCAGGCGCCGCAGTAACGGTGCGTGCGGTCCCACTCCAGGATTTGCGACGCCCGGCCGACAACGCCGCTGAGCGGCGTCGCCAGCTTCATCATCGCCGCGCGCAGCGGAATCGCGCGCCAGCCCGGCGGCGGCTCGGTCACGGTCAGGGCCCAGCAGTCGAGCCCGTCCAGGCTGCCGATGTAGTGGCGCGCTTGCACGGCCCTGTGCAGCGCCAGGCCGTGGGGCGCGAGTTCGATGGCGTCGCCCTCGGGCAGGAGCAACTTGCCTTCGCAGAAGGCGAGGGCCCAGGCGCTTTCGGTGGCGGGGCCGGTGGGTTGAACTGCAGGCAGGAACAGCATGGGGGGTGGCCGATAGGAGTGGCGACGCGGGCTTGGCCCCACGCCAGACAAGCACTCTAACTCCGCGCGCTCCCCGCAGACCCAGACCAACGACAATACCCGGC